>JBFFRO010000041.1:0-10019 GCA_041572995.1 Thiohalomonadaceae bacterium | reverse complement strand
GTATTAATGAGAATCTCGATGGCAGCGCGGCGACCGTTGCCGTCGGCGCGCGGGATGAGGCGCTGACTGATGATCGCCTTGAGGTTGAGCGAGAGATCCATCAGCAGCTGCGGACGACGCTCCTCGGGGAAGAAGTTGATGATACGGTCCATCGCCTGGTTGGAGTTGTTGGCGTGCAGAGTGGCCAGGCAGAGGTGGCCGGTCTCGGCAAAGGCGATGGCGTGGTCCATGGTCTCAGGGTGGCGGATCTCACCGATGAGGATGACATCCGGCGCCTGACGCAGGGTGTTGACCAAGGCATCGTCGAAGGTATCGGTATCGATGCCCACCTCGCGTTGGGTGACGATGCAGCCCTTGTGCTGGTGCACGTACTCGATCGGATCCTCGATGGTGATGATGTGGCCGTGGCTGTTGACGTTGCGATAGTCCACCATCGCCGCCAGCGAGGTGGATTTACCGGTACCGGTACCACCGACGAAGAGGATGATGCCGCGCTTGGTCATCGCCAGCTCGCTGAGGATGGCCGGCAGGTTGAGATCCTCGAAGGTGGGGATCTTGGTCTCGATCTTACGCAGCACCATGCCGGTCTGGTTGCGCTGCTGGAAGACGTTGACACGGAAACGGCCAATGCCGGAGCGGCTGAGGGCGAAGTTGCACTCATGCTTACGCTCGTACTCCTCGACCTGATCCTTATCCATCACCCCATAGACCACCTGGCGGGCCTGATCGGGGGTGAGGCTGGCCTTGGAGACCGGGGTGATCTGGCCATTGACCTTCATCATCGGCGGCACACCCGCGGTGATAAAGAGGTCCGAGGCGTTCTTGTGCACCATCAGCTTAAGCAGGGAATCGAATTCCATCGTTTTAGTTCTCCTCGTTTCCCGGCCTTACTTAAAGGCGTCCTTGTTGGCCGCCTTCATTCTCGCATCCTGTTTGCTGATCAGCCCCTTGGTGACCAGCTCGGTGAGGTTCTGGTCCAGGGTCTGCATACCGTACTGCTGACCGGTCTGGATGGCCGAATACATCTGCGCCACCTTGTTCTCGCGGATGAGGTTACGGATGGCGGGGATGCCGATCATGATCTCGTGGGCGGCGACACGGCCGCCGCCGATCTTCTTAATCAGGGTCTGTGAGATAACCGCGCGCAGCGACTCAGAGAGCATGGAACGGACCATGTCCTTCTCCGCCGCCGGGAAGACGTCGACGATACGGTCGATGGTCTTGGCCGCCGAGGAGGTATGCAGGGTGCCGAACACCAAGTGGCCGGTCTCGGCCGCCTCCAGCGCCAGGCGGATGGTCTCCAGGTCACGCATCTCACCCACCAGAATGACGTCCGGGTCCTCACGCAGGGCCGAGCGCAGCGCCTCGTTGAAGCCGTGGGTGTCGCGGTGCACCTCACGCTGGTTGACCAGGCACTTCTTGGCCTCGTGGACGAACTCGATGGGGTCCTCGATGGTGAGGATATGGCCGTACTCGTTCTCGTTCTTGTAGTTGACGATGGCCGCCAGGGTGGTGGATTTACCGGAACCGGTCGGCCCGGTCACCAGCACCAGACCACGCGGATTCTCGGCAATCTCCTTGAAGCTGGGTGGACAGTTGAGCTCTTCAAGGGTGAGGATCTTCGAGGGGATGGTACGGAACACCGCACCGGCACCGCGGTTGTGGTTGAAGGCGTTGACACGGAAGCGAGCCAGGCCCTTGATCTCGAAGGAGAAGTCGGTTTCCAGATACTCCTCGTAGTCCTTGCGCTGCTTGTCGTTCATGATGTCATAAACCATGGAGTGCACATCCTTGTGCTCCATCGCCGGAACGTTGATACGGCGCACATCGCCATCGACACGAATCATCGGCGGCAGCCCGGCGGAGAGGTGCAGGTCGGATGCGCCGTTCTTGACGCTGAAGGCAAGCAGTTCGGTGATATCCATTACAATTGGGTCCTCGAGTCAGCGGCGGTGCTCCACCGTCACATTCTTATTTGATTGGAATAAGCTACAGCCTAGAACAATGACAGACAATAGCCAAAGCCTGCCTGAACGCCTCGCCCGCGTCCGTGAGCGCATTCACGCTGCCGAACAACACTATGGCCGTGAAAGCGGATCCGTCCAGCTACTGGCCGTGAGCAAAACCCGCCCGGCCGAGGATATCCGCGCCTGCCATGCCCTGGGACAACAGGCCTTCGGCGAGAACTACCTGCAGGAGGCGCGCGAGAAACAGCAGGCCCTGGCCACGCTGGGCCTGGAGTGGCACTTCATCGGCCCACTGCAGTCGAACAAGAGCCGACCGGTGGCCGAGCACTTCGACTGGGTGCACAGCGTCGATCGCCTAAAGCTGGCGCGACGCCTCTCGGAGCAGCGCCCAGAGGGGATGGCCCCGCTCAACCTCTGCCTGCAGGTGAATGTCAGCGGTGAGACGAGCAAATCCGGCTGCGGCCTCGATGAACTGTCCGAGCTAGCCGCCCAGGTCGCCGCCCTGCCCGGCCTGCGCCTGCGCGGGCTGATGGCCATCCCCGCCCGCGGCGATGACCTTCAGGCCCAGCGTGCACCCTTCGCCCGCCTGCGTGAGGCGCTGGAGGCACTCAATACCGAGGGCCTCGAGCTGGACACCCTCTCCATGGGTATGTCCGGCGATCTGGAGGCCGCCATCGCCGAGGGGGCCACCATCGTCCGCATCGGTACCGACATCTTCGGCCCCCGCCACTATCCGCCCAAAGGCTGACTGCCTCTAGCCGGGGGGCGCGCCCCTCGCTATGCTGTCAGCCAGAAAACGTCCAACACCCTGACAGACGAAGCATTGACCATGAAAAACAGCACTATCGGCTTCATCGGCGGCGGCAATATGGCCACCAGCCTCATCGGCGGCATCATCGCCGGCGGCTGCGATGCCGCCTCCATCCACGTTTCCGATCCCAGCGCCGAGCGCTGTGATTGGCTGAGCGGGCAATTTGGCATTAACGTCGGCAGCGACAACGTGGCCCTGGCCGATGCCTGCGAGGTGATCGTACTGGCGGTCAAACCGCAGATGCTACGCCCGGTGTGTGAGGGGCTGGCCGAGGTGGTGCGCGAGCGCAAGCCACTGGTGATCTCGGTGGCCGCGGGGATCCGCATCGCTGATATCGAGCGCTGGCTCGGCGGTGAGGCTGCCGTAGTACGCACCATGCCCAACACCCCGGCACTGCTACAAAGCGGCGCCACCGGCCTCTACGCCAACCCGCAAGTCAGTGCCAGCCAGCGGGAGCTGGCCGAGGGGATCATGCGTGCTGTCGGCCTGGCCCTGTGGCTGGACGACGAGGCGCAGATGGACGCGGTCACCGCCCTCTCCGGCAGTGGCCCGGCCTACTTCTTCCTGGTGATCGAGGCGATGCAGGCGGCCGGCGAGAAGCTGGGGCTGGAGGCGGATACCGCGCGCCTGCTGGCGCTACAGACGGCCTTCGGCGCCGCGCGCATGGCCCTGGAGAGCCCGGACGATGCGGCCACCCTGCGCCAGAAGGTGACCTCCCCTGGCGGTACCACCGAGCAGGCCATCGGCATTCTCGAGGATGGGGGGCTCCGAGGCCTATTCGAGCAAGCCATGCAGGGGGCGGCCACGCGTGCCGCCGAGCTGGCCGACCAGCTGGGTGGCAAGTAATGGGCGACGATTACCTGCTGCGGCCCGTCGAGTTTCTGCTCGGCACCCTCTTCTCTATCTACATCACCCTGGTGATGCTGCGCTTCCTCCTGCAGCAGGTGCGGGCCGATTTCTACAACCCCATCAGCCAGTTCATCGTCAAGCTGACCAACCCGCCACTGCGTCCGCTGCGGCGTATCATCCCCGGTCTCGGTGGGGTGGATGTGGCGGCCCTGTTACTGATGCTGCTGTTGCAGATGCTCTCCACCGCCCTGCTGCTGTGGCTGCGCGACAAGGCTCTGGGGTTGGACACCCTGTTGCTGTGGTCACTGGCAGAGCTGCTGTCGCTGGCCTTCAATGTCTTTATCTTCGCCATCCTCATCCAGGCCATCCTCAGCTGGGTGGGGGGCGGCTACCACCCGGCCATCGGTCTGCTCAACAACCTGACCCTGCCGATACTGCGCCCCTTCCACAGCCTGCTGCCGCCGATCTCGGGCATCGACCTGTCGCCACTGCTGGCGATCCTGGCCCTGCAGGTGGCGAAAATGCTCAGCGTGCCGCTGTTGCAGCACCTGGCCCAGGCCACCCTCGGTACATAAGTGGAACGCAAAATGCGAACCAGTACTCTTGTTTTCCCTAAAAAATTCAATATAGTTAGAATAACTTATTAGAAACTCCGCTAACTGTGGCCGCTGATCGGCCATATTTCGCGCGGATCGACTCAAAACAAAACGATACAAAAACCAGGGCGTACAGCAGATGGGGAACACACGCTTTAACGAACAGATGCATGCCTACGGGCAGTGGAAAGAAGAACTGTTCAAGGGGATTCAGCACTACCAGGCCTGGCTCGACGCCAACAAGATGGGCAATCCGGAGGACGAGTTGCGCATCTTTGAGGCCCTGGAGGCGCTCAAGAGCGACAAGCTCACCATCGCCTTCGTCGCCGAGTTTGCGCGCGGCAAGACCGAGCTGATTAACGCCATCTTCTTCTCCGAGTACGACCGTCGCCTGCTCCCCTCCGAGGCCGGGCGCACCACCATGTGCCCCACCGAGCTGTTCTACGACATCGATGAGCAGGATGCCTATATCCGCCTGCTGCCCATCGAGACCCGCCTCAAAGAGACCAGCATCGCCGAGTTCAAGTCCGAGCCGATCAACTGGACCAACATCGAGCTGGACCTGGAGAACCCGGAGAACATGGCCGACGCCTTCAAGGAGGTGGTCAAGACCAAGCGGGTCTCGGCGGACGAGGCGCGCGAACTCGGCCTCATCGGTGAAGATGAGTCGCCGGCCGGGGATGTGGAGATCCCGATGTGGCGCCACGCCCTCATCAGCTTCCCCCACCCGCTGCTCAAGCAGGGGCTGGTGATCCTCGATACCCCCGGGCTCAATGCTCTGGGTACCGAGCCGGAACTGACCATCAACATGCTGCCCAACGCCCAGGCGGTGATGTTCATCCTCTCTGCCGATACCGGTGTCACCAAATCCGACCTGGATATGTGGAACGCCAACGTCAAGCCGACCCGTGCCGCGCGCGAGAAGGGCCTGGTGGTAGTGCTCAACAAGGTAGACACCCTGTGGGACGAGCTCAAGAGCGAGGGTGAGGTGCTCAAGAGCGTCGCCCGCCAGTGCAACGAGGCTGCGAGCATCCTTAAGGTCGATGCCGCCTCGGTGATTCCCGCCTCGGCGCAGAAGGGGCTGCTGGGCAAGATTCGCCACGATCAGGACCTGATCGATCGCAGCAACGTGCTCACCCTGGAGGCGCTGCTGGCCGAGGATATCCTCCCCTACAAACAGCAGCTGGTGCGCGAGCACGTGACCGCTGAGGTGGGGGCGATGATCAAGGAATCTCACGATGTGCTCGCCTCGCGCCTCAAGGGCACCATCAAGCAGCTTGAGGAGCTCAAGGGTCTGGGCGGCAAGAACGAGGAGATGATCCAGCACCTGATGCAGAAGACCCGCGAGGAGCAGGTGGCCTATCACAAGAACGTGGAAAGCTTCCAGGCCAACAAAAAGATCCTCAGCGACAAGAGCGGTGAGCTGATGGATCTGCTGAGCCTGCCGCAGCTGGACAAGCTGGTGGCCGACGCCCGTGACTCCATGTCCGGCAGCTGGACCACCAACGGCATGAAGAAGGGCATGGCAACCCTCTTCGACGGCATCTCCAGCAAGATTCAGGAGGTGAGCGAGTACAGCGAGCAGCTCAACCGTCTGGTAGTCACCGTCTACCGTAAGTTCCACCAGGAACACGGTATCGAGGAGATCCAGCCGGTGCTGTTCAACACCGCCAAGTACACCAAGGAGATGAAGCAGCTCTACGATGAGGCCGAGGCCTTCCGCAGCAGCCCCGTCACCACCATGACCGAGCAGCACTTCGTCATCAAGAAGTTCTTCATCTCGCTGGTTAGCCATGCCCGCAACATCTTCTTCAAGGCCCACCGCGATGCCGAGAAGTGGAGCAAGGCGGTGCTCTCACCGTTGGTCAAGCAGATCAAGGACCACAAGGAAGCGATGGAGAAGCGCTTGGAGAACCTGCGCAAGATCAACGAGTCACGCGATACCCTGCAGTCGCGTATCGAGGAGCTGGAGAAGATGGCCGCGGCGCAGAAAAAGCAGTACGACGAGGTGCGCTCCATCCTCGCCATCATCAATCGCCCGCTGGGCTGACCCGGCCCCAGCCACTTGCACCGGGGGGGGCGCCTGATTAGACTGCCCGCCCCGCGTAGAGACAGAAAAAGGCAGCGTCCATGCCTGAGAGCATCCCGGCCGACTCCGTCGGCCTGGTCACACCGCAGACCCTTCGCTTCGACCAGCCGCTGGAGCTGGAGTGTGGGCGCACGCTCGATGACTATGAGCTGATCTACGAGACCTATGGTGAGCTCAATGCCGAGCGCTCCAACGCGGTACTCATCTGCCACGCCCTCTCGGGCGACCACCACGCCGCCGGTTACCATGCCATGGAAGACCGCAAACCCGGCTGGTGGGAGTCGGCCATCGGCCCCGGCAAGCCCATCGACACCAACCGCTTCCACGTGGTCAGCCTCAACAACCTGGGCGGCTGCAAGGGCTCGACCGGCCCCAACACCATCAACCCGGCCACCGGCAAGCCCTGGGGGCCCGACTTTCCCATCGTCACCGTGCACGACTGGGTCACCAGCCAGGCGCGCCTGGCCGACGAGCTGGGCATAGCCCAGTGGGCCGCGGTGATCGGCGGCTCGCTCGGCGGCATGCAGGTACTGCAGTGGGCCATCGATCACCCCCAGCGGTTGCGCCACGCGGTGGTAATCGCCTCGGCCCCCAATCTCACCGCGCAGAACATCGCCTTCAATGAAGTGGTACGTCAGGCGCTACGCTCCGACCCGGAGTTCCACGACGGCCACTATTACGAGCACGGTGTGGTGCCCGGCACCGGCCTCAAGATCGCCCGTATGCTCGGTCACATCACCTACCTCTCCGACGACGCCATGCGCGCCAAGTTTGGCCGCGAGTTGCGCGAGGGGCGCATTAACTTCGGTTTCGATGTGGAGTTCCAGGTGGAGAGCTACCTGCGCTACCAGGGCGAGAGCTTCGTTGAGCGCTTTGACGCCAACACCTACCTGCTGATGACCAAGGCGCTGGACTACTTCGACCCGGCATCGAGCCATGGGCACAGCCTCTCCCGCGCCTTGGCCGATGTCACGGCCAAGTTCCTGGTGGTCTCCTTCACCTCCGACTGGCGCTTCTCGCCGGCCCGCTCGCGCGAGATCGTCAAGGCCCTGCTCGATGGCGATAAGACCGTCAGCTACGTCGAGGTAGAGGCCAACCACGGCCACGACGCCTTCCTCATCCCCATCCCTCACTACTTCGAGGTGTTCCGCACCTACATGGAGCGGGTGAGCAACGAGATTGAGAGGGGGAGCGAGGCATGAGCGAACTGCGCCCCGACCTGGCCATTATCAGCGAATGGATAAAACCCGGCTCCCGGGTGCTAGACCTGGGCTGCGGTGACGGCACCCTGCTGGCCCACCTGGCCCGTGAGCGCGATGTCGACGGCTACGGTCTGGAGATCGATCCGGATAACGTCGAGCAGTGCATCCGCCGCGGCGTTAACGTCATTCAGTCCGACCTGGACGACGGTCTCAGCGACTACTTCGACGACGACTCCTTCGACTACGTGGTGATGTCGCAGGCACTGCAGGCGATGTTCTACCCCGACCGCCTGCTGCGCGAAATGCTGCGAGTCGGTCGCGAGGGGATCGTCACCTTCCCCAACTTCGGCCACTGGAAGGCTCGCCTGCAGCTAGCCCTGGGAGGACACATGCCGGTCTCCTCGGCGCTACCCAACGAGTGGTACAACACCCCCAACATCCACCTCTGCACCCTCAAGGACTTCGAGATCCTCTGCGCCCGTCTCGGCCTCCACGTGCTGCAGCGCACAGTGGTCGACCACGCCCACCGCAAGGAGATCACCACCTTCCCCAACCTCTTTGGCGAGATCGCCCTCTACCGCTGCCACAAAGGCTAAGGCCTCCCTCGCCAATAAAAAAAGCCGGGCAGTGCCCGGCTTTTTTTATTGGCATCTCAGCGCTAGGCCAATAGTGCACGATATATCGACAGCACACCGAAGACCATCACCAGCACACCGGCGACGCGACGTACCCACAGCCGTTGCAGCAGCGGCCGCAGCCGCTCGGCCGCCAGACCCATAGCCAACAAATTGGGCAGGGTGCCGAGGCCAAAGGCCAGCATCAGCAGTCCGCCCTCCAGCGCCCCGCCGGAGCTGATGGACCAGATCAGCACGCTGTAGACCAGGCCACAGGGGAGCCAGCCCCACACCGCCCCCAGCAGCAGCGCCTGACCCGCACCGCGCACCGGCAACAGGCGCTGGGCGGTCGGCTCGATGTAGCGCCACAGGTGACCGCCGGCCCGCTCCAGTTTGAGCAGGCCAAACCACCAGCCCCCCAGGTAGAGCCCCATCGCCAACATGAAGAGTCCGGCGACCACCTGCAGGGTCTGCTGCGCCTGGCGGATATCGGCCAGCGAGGTGGCCAATGCGGCGATGCCTCCGAGAAGCGCGCCGGCCAGGGTGTAGCTGAGGATACGCCCAAGGTTGTAGCCCAGCAGTACACCGAGGCTGGCCCGCGAGCCCATCCCCAGCACCCCGACAATACCGCCGCACATACCCACGCAGTGCACTCCGCCGAGCAGGCCAACCAGGAAGGCGGCCAGATAACCGGTCTCCAGCATCAGGCCACCTCCCTGGCCGTTTCCACCCCGGCCCGCTCTGCCTGCCCCTGCAGCAGACGGCCGGCATACCAGACCAGCATCAGCACCGGCAGCCCCATCAACGTGGTAAGGATAAAGAAGCCCTCGTAGCCCAGACCATCGACGATGCCGCCGGAATAGCCCCCCAGAAGTTTAGGAAAGAGGGTCATCATCGAGCTGAACAGGGCGTACTGCATGGCGGTAAAGGAGATATTGGTCAAGCTGGAGAGGAAGGCGACAAAGGCCGCGCTGGCCAGTCCCGCGCTGATATTATCGGCGGCGATCACCAGCGTCAGCAGCATCAGGTCATGGCTGCTTCCAGCCAACAGCAGGAACAACAGATTGGTGAGCGCAGAGAGCATGGCGCCGATAAATAGCATGCGGATTACTCCCAGGCGCAGGGTCAGCATGCCGCCGAGAAAACTGCCGAGGATGCTCATCAGCAGGCCGAAGGTCTTGGTGATACCGGCGATCTCGTTCTTGTCGTAGCCCATGTCCTGATAGAAGACATTGGAGATCACCCCCAGGACAATATCCGAGACCCGATAGAAGCCGATTAGCAGAAGCAGGAACAGGGCGATGCGCAGACCGTAGCGCTGGAAGAAGTCGAGCACCGGGGCGACATAGGTCACCTGCAACACCTCGGCGCGGGCCACCCCCAGCCTCGCCGCCAGCAGCCCGCAGAGCAGCGCCAGCGCGGCGGCGCTCAGCAGGTGCAGGGCCTCGGCGACAAAGGCGGCAAGGTGACCATTGAAGAAGGCCCCGGAGAGCAGCCCCCTGAGCCCCTCGGCCAGCG
This sequence comes from Thiohalomonadaceae bacterium, assembly GCA_041572995.1. Lineage (GTDB taxonomy): Bacteria > Pseudomonadota > Gammaproteobacteria > Thiohalomonadales > Thiohalomonadaceae > JBFFSW01. The sequence goes on along the minus strand of JBFFRO010000041.1, from coordinate 373 downwards.
GCCCGGTGATGCTGTAGCCACCCACCAGCCCGAAAACCATCAACGCGAAAAGCAGCAAAAAGCGCAGGTAGTCGCTGGTTTCGTGCAGGTAGGGGCTCTCGCCCGGTTTTCCCTCGGGCTCGCTGATCAGCAGCGTGGTCACTACCCCAATCCCCATCACCGCCGCCATCGCCAGATAGGTCCACATCCAGGCGCTATAGCTATAGTGCTCGGCGGTCGAGCCCAGGGCCTGGGCCAGGAACAGCGCCCCGGCGCCGGAGACCACCATACCGATGCGGTAACCGGCGATATAGGCGGCCGAAAGCATCGCCTGCATCCGTGCCTCGGCCGCCTCGATGCGATAGGCGTCGATAACGATATCCTGGGTCGCGGC
>JBFFRO010000040.1:0-10068 GCA_041572995.1 Thiohalomonadaceae bacterium | reverse complement strand
GGGAGGCCTGAGATGGCGAGGCAGAAGCGGCGCCGGCCGATGGCCGAGATCAACGTGGTGCCCTACATCGATGTGATGCTGGTACTGCTGGTGATCTTCATGGTCACCGCGCCCATGCTTAGCCAGGGGGTGAAGGTGGAGCTGCCACGCACCGCCTCCGAGCCCACCCCGCAGAGCGAGGCCGAGCCGCTGGTGATCACCGTCACCGCCAGCGGTGACTATCACATCAACCTCGGCGCCGACCCCGAGCAGGTGCTGGCCGCCGAGGCCCTGGCGCTACGAGTCGCTGCCCTGCGCCAGCTCAACCCCGAAACACCGGTCTACCTGCGCGGCGACCGCACGGTGCCCTACGGCAAGGTGGTGGCGGTGATGGCCCTGCTGCAGAGCGCCGGTGTCGAGGGCGTGGGACTGCTGACTGAGCCGCTGGAGTAGCGATGGAGCGCGAGTACCGCCTGCCGTTGCTCATCTCCCTGTCGTTGCACGGGGTTCTGATCGGCCTGCTTGCCTTCAGCCTAGAGCAGAACCCCGAGGTGCTGGAGGTGCCGGCCACGGCCCCCGAACAGCAGGCGGTGCAGGCGGTGGCGGTGGATGCGGCCCAGGTCGAGGCCGAGGTGGAGCGATTGCGCAATGCGCGTGATGCGGCACGCCAGGCCGAGCAGCAGCGGGTGCAGGAGGCGTCGGCACGACAGCGGCAGGCGCGTGAGCAGGCGGCCCAGGCCGAGCGCAAGCGCAAGGCGGAGGAGCGTCGGCTGGCCGACTTGGCCCGTAAGCGGGCGGCCGAGGAGCAGCGCCGCGCCGAGGCGGAAAAGCAGCGCCAGGCCGAGGAGCAGCGTTTGGCCGAGCTGGAGCGCCAGCGTACACTGGAGGCGGAAAAACGCCGCCAGGAGGAGGAGCGCCAGCGCCGCGAAGAGGCCGAGCGCAAGCGCCAGGCGGAGGAGGAGCGTCAACGCCTGGCGGCGGAGCAGGCGCTCAAGGCGCAGCTGGCCGAGGAGGAGCAGCGACTGGCTGCCGAGCGCAGTCGTGCGAATCTGCGACTCAGGGCCCAGTACGTGGCCGAGATCAGCGATAAGGTGCAGCGCAACTGGCTGCGCCCCCCGGGGATCCCGGCGGGACTGCGCTGCAGCGTGCGCGTGCGCCAGTTGCCCGGCGGTGAGGTGGTGGGGGTGAGCATTGTCGAATCCAGTGGCAATGTCGCCTTCGACCGTTCGGTGGAGGGGGCGGTGCGCAAGGCCTCACCGCTGCCGGCTCCCCCTGATCCGGCGCTGTTCGAGCGTGAGATCGACTTTATCTTCAGCGGTGATTGAGAGTGAGCATGAAGCGACTTTTTGTATTTCTTTGCCTACTGCTGGCCCTGCCCGCGGCCCAGGCACGCCTGACCATTGAGATCACCCAGGGCAGCGAGGGCGCCCTGCCCATCGCCATCGTTCCCTTTACCCTGCAGGGCGTGGAGGGGGCTGCGGTGCCGGCACAGGACGCCCCGGCCACGGTGATCGCCGCGGACCTGGCCCGCAGCGGCCGCTTCGCGCCGCTGCCGCTGGATGCCATTGCCGCCCAGCCGGCCACTCCCGATTTCGCCTACTGGCGCCAGGCGGGGGTGGAAAACCTGGTGCTGGGGCGCCTGCGACCGGGTAGCGCCGCGGGTGAGCTGGCGCTGGAGTTTCAGCTCTTTGCGGTCAGCTCCGGCGAGCAGCTGGCAGGATACCGCCTGTCGGTGCCGCGCGGCCTGCTGCGCCACACCGCCCACCGTGTCAGCGACCTGGTCTATGAAAAGCTGATTGGCGAGTCCGGTGCCTTTACCACCCACATCGCATACATCACTGTTGCCGCGGCCTCGGGGCAGGAGGCTAACCCGCGTCGCTATCATCTGGCGGTGGCCGATGCCGACGGTTTCAATGAGCAGGTGATCCTTAGCTCCAGCCGGCCGTTGATGTCACCGGTGTGGTCACCCGATGGCCGCCGTCTGGCCTACGTCTCCTTCGAGGAGGGGCGCTCCATGGTTTACCTGCAGGAGGTGGTGAGCGGCAAGCGCGAGGTGGTGGCCCAGTATCCCGGTCTTAACAGTGCTCCGGCCTTCTCACCGGATGGTCGCCACCTGGCGCTGACCCTCTCCAAGGACGGCAATTCGGAGATCTACCTGTTGAGGCTGGCGGACAAGAGCCTGACCCGTATTACCCATAGTTTCGCCATCGACACCGAGGCAGAGTGGGCGCCGGATGGTCGTTCGCTGCTGTTCACCTCCGACCGCGGCGGGCGCCCGCAAATCTATCGTGTGGCGCTCAATGCCACGCTCAAGCCGCAGGGACGCCCGCAGCGCCTCACCTTCGAGGGCGACTATAATGCCCGCGCCCGCTTCTCGCCGGATGGCAAGCGCCTGGCACTGGTACACGGCGCGGGCGGGCGTTTTCGCATCGGCCTGTACGATATCGAGCGTGCCAGCCTGCGCCTGCTGACCGATACGCGACTGGATGAGTCGCCCAGTTTTGCCCCTAACGGGGCGATGGTGATCTATGCCACCGAAGTGAATCACCGTGGGGTGCTGGCCGCCGCCTCGGTGGAGGGTAATGGCCGCCAGCGACTGGGCGGTAGCGATGTGGATGTGCGGGAGCCGGCCTGGTCCCCCTATCCGCCGCAAAGCAACCGATAAGAGGATGGACGAGTGATGATGGAGAAGACGATGCGCAAGGCATGGCTGGCCGCTCTGATCGCGGCGCTGGCGGCGGGCTGTACTCCCAGGGATGATGACGGGGCCGGTGAGCCGGTGGTGATCGAGGAACGCGGCGAAGGCTCCGCTGACGGTGTCGCAGCAGGCGGTGCGGCGGGGGCCGATACTGCCGCCGAGGGTGCCGACCTGACGGGCGCGGGGGGCATGGCCGCGCTGGATGATCCGGCAAGCCCGCTCTCCAAGCGGGTCTTCTACTTCGAGTTCGACCGTCATGACCTCTCTGAGGAGGACCGTGCGGCCCTCAGCGCCCACGCCGCCCATCTGGCCGCCAACCCGGCGCTGACTGTGGTGGTGGAGGGGCACGCCGATGAGCGCGGTTCGCGTGAGTACAACCTCTCGCTGGGCGAGCGTCGTGCCAAGGCGGTCGCCTCGCTGCTCAAGCTGCAGGGGGCCTCCGGTGCCCAGCTGCAGGTGATTAGCTTCGGCGAGGAGCGCCCGGTGGCGCTGGAACACGACGATGCGGCCTGGCGCCTCAACCGCCGGGTGGAACTGCTTTACTCTGGAAACTGAATCGATGAATAGACGACTGATGATGTTGCCGCTGGTACTGGGGCTGGCCTCGCCGCTGGCCGTGTCGGCGGCGGGCGAAACCACAGAGCAGCGCATCCAGCGCCTGGAGCGGTTGCTCGACTCCGGCGTGCTGGTAGAGATGCAGCAACGCCTGGAGACCCTGCAGATGGAGAACCAGCAGCTGCGCGGTGAGCTGGAGAGCCAGGCCCATGAGCTGAACGGCCTCAAGCAGCGCCAGCGCGAGCTCTACCTGGATGCCGATCGTCGGCTCTCGCGGGTGGAGCGTGAGGGTGGCGGCACGGCCCCGGCCGAGGTGCCGCTGGCGGCCCCTGAGAACGCCCCCGTGGCGGCTGCCGTGGCCCCGGCAGCTGCCCCGGATGAGGCGCAGCTGGCGGCCGAGCGTGCCGCCTACGAAAAGGCCTTTAACCTGCTGCGCGAGCTGCGCTACGAGCAGGCGATCACCGCCTTCCGCGCCTTCCTCAAGGAGTACCCGAACGGCCGCTACGCCCACATTGCCCAGTACTGGCTGGGTGAGGCCAGCTATACCCGCCGTGATTTCAAGCAGGCGATTAGTGATTACCGGGCGCTGATTAAAGGCCACCCCAGCAGCCCGAAGCTGGCCGAGGCGATGCTCAAGATCGGCTACTGCCACCGTGAGCTGGGTGATGATACCGCTGCCCGCGCGCAGCTGGAGCAGCTGGTCGAGCGCTACCCCAACTCCACCGAGGCGGGCCAGGCACGCAGCCTGCTCAAGCGACTGCCGGTGGCGGACAAGGCCGGGTGAGCGAGCCGGCTCGCCTGCGTATTACCGAGCTGTTCCTCTCCCTGCAGGGGGAGTCGCGCACGGTTGGCCTGCCCACGGTTTTTATCCGCCTGACCGGTTGCCCGCTACGCTGCGGCTACTGTGATACCGAGTATGCCTTCAGCGGTGGCGAGTGGCGTGATATCGATGAGGTGGTGACCGAGGCCCACGCCTACGGGGTGCGCCACATCTGCGTTACCGGTGGCGAGCCGCTGGCGCAGAAGGGCTGCTTGCAGCTGCTCAGCGCGCTCTGCGAGCTGGGCCACGAGGTGTCGCTGGAGACCTCCGGGGCGCTGGATATCCACGGCGTGGATGCCAGGGTTAGCCGGGTGGTGGATATCAAAACCCCCGGATCCGGCGAAGTGGAGAAGAACCGCTGGGAGAACCTGGCGCTGCTTAACTCCCATGACCAGCTCAAGTTCGTGATCAGCGACCGCGCCGACTACGACTGGTCGCGGCAGGTGATCGAGGAGCGGAACCTGGAGGGCCACTGCGAACTGCTCTTCTCACCGGTACACGGCAGCCTGGAGCCATCGCAACTGGCCGACTGGATCGTCGCCGACCGTCTGCCGGTGCGCTTCCAGCTGCAACTGCACAAGCTGCTCTGGGCCGACGGTCCGGGGCGATAGTTATCGATTTAGAGAGTACCCCCATGAGCAAGCGCGCCGTCGTCCTGCTATCCGGTGGTCTGGATTCCGCCACTGCCCTGGCCATTGCCCGTAGTGAGGGCTACACCTGCTATGCGCTGAGCTTCGACTACAACCAGCGCCACCGTTGCGAGCTGGAGGCCGCTGCCCGGGTCGCCGAGAGCCTGGGGGTGGAGGAGCATCGCAGCTTCAAGCTGGACCTGGCCCAGTTCGGTGGCTCGGCACTGACCGACAGCGCTATCGATGTGCCCACCGACGGGGTGGGGGAGGGGATCCCGGTCACCTATGTGCCGGCGCGTAATACCGTGTTTCTCTCCCTGGCGCTGGCCTGGGCCGAGGTGCTGGAGGCTCGCGCCATCTTCATCGGCGTGAATGCGGTCGACTACTCCGGTTATCCGGACTGTCGCCCCGAGTTTATCGAGGCCTACCAGCAGATGGCGAACCTCGCGACCAAGGCCGGGGTGGAGGGGGAGGGCTTTAGCATCCACACCCCGCTCATCGACCTGAGCAAGGCCGAGATCATCCGCCGGGGCTCGCAGTTGGGGGTCGATTACGGCCTCACCATCTCCTGCTACAACCCGGATGATCAGGGGAGAGCCTGCGGCGTCTGCGACTCCTGTCGTTTGCGTGCCGCCGGCTTTGCCGATGCCGGCCTGGTCGACCCCACGCGATACCAATAAGCATTTTCTTATATTCCCGACGGGTGGTGGCATGGCGCCGGCGCTTGGGATAGTCTTAGGCGTTTCTGCCGTGAGGCGAAATTCCCCCTAAATATAAGAAAGTATTCGAGAGGTATTGCAATGATTTATGAGAGTTTTGTCGAGGCCCAATCGGCGCTGCTCTGGGGCACCTTCATCATCGCTGTGGTGATGGGCGCGGTGGTCAACAAGACCAACTTCTGCACCATGGGTGCGGTTTCCGACATGGTGAATATGGGAGACTGGGGCCGTATGCGCGCCTGGGTTCTCGCCATTGCCGTGGCCATGCTGGGCATTAGCCTGCTGGAGGCCAACGGCCTGGCACGTCCCGATGACGCCTTCCCCCCCTACCGCGAGGCCTCGCTCTCCTGGATTGAGCACCTGCTTGGCGGCCTGATCTTCGGCATCGGTATGACCCTGGCCTCCGGATGCGGTAACAAAACCCTGATCCGCATCGGTGGCGGTAACATCAAGTCCATCTTCGTGCTGGCCATTATCGGTGTGATCGCCTACTTCATGGTCAGCCCCATCTACGGTAGTGAGACGCTTTACTCGCTGCTCTTCTACGGCTGGACCAATCCGCTGGATATCAACCTGGGCTCCAGCCAGGATGTGGGCGCACTACTCGGTGGTGGCGCTGCACGCCTGTGGCTCGGCATCGCCGTCGCCGTGGCCCTGCTGGCCTTCGTCTTCAAGTCCTCTGATTTCCGCCGCAGCTTCGATAACATCCTCGGTGGTCTGATTGTGGGCCTGGCGGTGCTGGCCTTCTGGTATGTCAGCAGCAACGTGATGCTGGACCTGGATGGTGATGCCTACACCCTCGGCGGCTACTACGGCGAGTGGGACTTCCTGGCCGAGTCGGATGAGGGCAAGCCGGCTGCCGGTGCCCCGCTTAACCCGCAGTCCTTCACCTTCATCAATCCCATGGGCCAGCTCTTTGGCTATGCCGTCGGTGGCTTCGCTGGCAGCCTGCTGACAGCGGGCCTGATGGCCCTGTTCGGCGTGATCGCCGGTTCCCTGCTCTGGTCGCTGGTAAGCCGTAGCTTCCGTATCGAGTGGTTTACCGGCATGAAGGATTTCCTCAACCATGCTATTGGTGCCATCCTCATGGGCTTCGGCGGTGTCCTCGCCATGGGTTGCACCATCGGCCAGGGCATTACCGGTACCTCCACCCTGGCGCTGGGTTCGGTGATCACCCTTATTGCCATCATCTACGGCAGTGCCCTGACCATGAAGGTGCAGCTCTACAAGATGGTGTATGAGGATGAGGCGACTCTGGGCAAGGCTCTAGTTACTGGTATGGTGGACCTGAAACTGTTGCCCGCCTCCATGCGTAAACTGGACGCGGTGTAAGCACGAGGTAAAATCCGGACTTGCGATTTTCCGCAGGTCCGGTACCATGTGCGCCTTCTCAAGGGGCCGTTAGCTCAGTTGGTAGAGCAGTTGACTTTTAATCAATTGGTCGGGCGTTCGAGTCGCCCACGGCCCACCATATAAGAAGGGGCTTGCCCGAACGGGCAAGCCCTTTTTTTATTTAAGCCAAGCGATTTAATCGTCGTCGATCAAGTGCAGGTAGCCGCGGGTCAGGGCATGCTGCAGGGCCTGGAAGCCTGCCACCGCCTCCTCGTAGCCGACACGCACCTCCTTCATCTTCTTCAGCTCCTCGCCGCTGACTCCCTCATGTGCACCCAGCTCCAGTGCCTTGGCCAGGTAGTGGGCACGAAGGCGGGCGGCCTTGTCGGCGACATTGAGGAAGGCCTGGCGGCTGACCGGACCAGTGATCTCGCCAATGTGGCGTTTGTTGATCTCTCGTATCGCGTGCTCTAACTCCTGGGCGATACGTCGCGCCTGAAGGTCATCGATATAGTGTTCCTGATCCATTGCCATCTCCTTTTGCACCGATAATAAGAGTATAGGATGTACCGGGGCATAACCATCGTTGGGGCGTCGTGTACTGGCAGTGGGTTGTCTGTCTGCTGATAGCCTGCTTGGTAGCGGTGAGCTTTGCCGGGAATAGCCCTTGCTATATCGATATAACTAATTGAATTATCGGGTAATTATTAGGGGTGGTATAAGTAGGCGGATGATTAAGCGCCTATTTCCCTTTATCGCCTGGCAACTGGATGCACAAACCCTGCGAGCTGACCTACTGGCCGGTATGAGTGTTGCCTTGGTGTTGATCCCCCAGTCCATGGCCTATGCCCAGCTCGCCGGCTTACCCGCCTATTTTGGCCTCTACATTGCCTTCTTGCCGGTTATGGTGGCGGCGTTGTGGGGTTCGTCCAAGCAGTTGGCGACCGGCCCGGTGGCCATCGTATCGATTATGACGGCCACGGCTCTGGCCCCCGTCGTTGGGGGTACGGCGCTCTCCCATCCCGAGCTTGCGAGTGTGTATATCCCGCTGGCCATGTTCATGGCCCTGCTGGTGGGGCTGGTGCAGCTCTTCCTGGGCCTCTTTCGCCTGGGGATTCTCGTCAACTTTCTCTCTCACCCGGTGATTGTTGGATTTATTAATGCCGCGGCGATGGTGATCGCGTTATCTCAGATCTCCAAACTGTTTGGTTTATCGTTGCCGGGAGAGCCGAGTGATCACTTCCTCACGGTGCGTATCTGGGGCGTGATACAGCAGCTTGGCGATACCCATCTGCCGACCCTGTTGATGGGGCTGGCAGCCTTCGCCCTTATGTTCAGCATGAAGAGGTTCCGGCCGCAATGGCCCGGTGTACTGGTTGCCGTGGTGGCCTCCACGCTGATCAGCTGGCTCATCGGTTTCGAGCGCCTCGGTGGTGAGGTGGTGGGCAGCATCCCCGTAGGCTTGCCGGTGATCGCGCTACCGCCTATCGACATGGAGTTACTGGGTACCCTCCTGCCAAGCGCGATCATCATCTCTCTGGTCGGCTTCATGGAGGCCATCTCCATTGCCAGGGCCATGGCGGCCAGGACCCGAGACCGTATCGATCCCAACCAGGAACTGATCGGGCAGGGGCTGGGCAATATCGTTGGCTCCTTTAGTCAGGCCTATCCGGCATCCGGTTCGTTCTCGCGTTCGGCGGTGAACCTTAACGCCGGGGCAAGGACCGGCATGTCCTCGGTCGTTACCGCCATGGCGGTGTTGATCACCATGTTGTTTTTCACCCCCTTGCTCTATCACCTTCCCAGCGTGGTGTTGGCGGCGGTGATTATGCTGGCAGTGTTCGGTCTGGTTAATATCAAGGCGGTCAAACAGGCATGGCAGGCTAACCGCCACGATGGCATTGCCTCCGTCGTGACCTTTGCTGCCACACTAGCGCTGGCGCCGGCACTGGGGGAGGGGATTCTTCTCGGCGCAGGACTCTCCATTTTGCTGTTCCTCTCCCGCACCATGCGTCCGCGCGTAGTCTGCCTGGGGCACGACAGGGATGGGATGCTGCGCGATGCAGAGGGCAACACCCTGCCTGGTGACGAGAACATTAGCGTGCTCAGTTTCGACGGCTCGCTCTACTTTGGGAATGTCAGCTATTTCGAGCAGGCGGTGCTAGAGGCAGATAGTGCCCATCCGAAAGTGAAGTATGTTCTGGTGGTGAGTGATGGCATCAATGAGATCGATGCTTCCGGGGAGGAGGTGTTGCGTCACCTGGTCGAGCGCCTGAGGGACAGTGGCATCACCATGAGCTTCAGTGGCCTCAATGCCCAGGTATTGAGCGTGATGCATGCGACCGGGCTGTATGGGCTCATTGGCAGGGAGAATATTTTCAGCAACGAGGAGACGGCCATTGCCGCGCTCTACCATCGCCTAAGTACGGCTAACGGGCCGTTAGCCCAGCCTGTGTAACTAAGTGCCATAGCGAAAAAAAACCCGGCCAGAGCCGGGTTTTTTGTTCCGCGTGACTTCTTTACTTACGCGAGCTGGGGGCGTGAACTTCGATGCCGTTGCTCATGTAGGTGTGGAAGTACTCCAGAGCCTTGTACTCGTCGCTCTGTGCCGGGAAGGGCTTGGCGCGGACCTGCTTGTTGCAGCCGCCGTAGCGACGGTGCAGGGTGCCGAAGCCGTTCCACTTCAGACGCCAGACCGGGAAGTGGCTGGGGTGACCCAGCGCGGGGCTGAGAATGTCGCCACGGATGCGGTTACCGGCGTTGTCGTAGTGGCAGTGGGCACAGCTCATGTTGAGCTGACCACGGCGGGAGTAGAAGTGTTCCTTGCCACGCTGATAGATGGCCAGGGCACGCGGGTCGCTGGGAACCTTGATGTTGATCCGGTTACCGTTGGCGGTGGAGGCGATGTAGGCAGAGATAGCGGCAATGTCACCCTTCTGCCAGCCCAGCGGCTTCTCACCATTGGCCTCACGGCAGGCGTTGATCTCGCCTTCCAGGGTCTTGACGGTGCCGGTGGCCGCATCGAACTTGGGGTAGTTCTGGCGGATACCAACGCCACCGTTCTCCAGGCAGTCAGCATAGCTTTTACCGTTGGCGAACGGGGTGTTGAAGAGTTCTTCACCACGATCCAGTTCATCTTCGTAGGGAGGGAACTCTTCCATCTGCTCCCAGGAGAAGCGGGCGTCTTCGTTGATAGCGTAGACACCGTTGCCGAACTCGTTGAGCGGCACGCCGGGGAAGCGCTTCATGAAGTGGTCACGGAAGGCCTTCAGGTCGGCCTCCGGAGACACCGCCTGGGCGACTTGCGGCAGGCCGGCCAGCATGGCCAGCGCAGCG
>JBFFRO010000039.1:0-10121 GCA_041572995.1 Thiohalomonadaceae bacterium | reverse complement strand
GGGGAAGTTCTCCACCGCGCGTTGGGTCTGTGCCGCATAGAGGGCGTCGGCGGGCACCTGCAGCTCGCCCATGCTGTCGCGTTCGGTTCGAAAGGCCTGGTCACTCATCGCTCTGGTCCCGGTGGTTTCTCAAGATGGGGGGATTATACCGTCCCATGGCCTGCGCGGCGCGTGAGGATGCCGTACAATCGACTTCTTTCACTCGTACTGAACAAGAACAAGCGACAGCGTCATGGCCGATACCCCCGTAAACGACAACAGCACCCATGCGATCCCGCCAGGGGAGTGGGACTACGACGTCGTGGTGATCGGTGCAGGTCCGGGCGGTGAGGATTGCGCCCGTGACCTGGCCGGGCACGGCCTGAGCGTGGCGCTGGTCAACGACGCGCCGTTGCCCGGTGGCGAGTGTCTGTGGCGTGGCTGCATACCCTCCAAGGCCTGGCGCGCGGCGGCTGACCGTATTCGAGACCGTGCCGGTGATGCCCTGCTGGGGGTGCGCGGCAGCGAGAGCCCCAGCCTCGACTGGCAGGCCCTGGAGGGCCACCGCCGCGGGGTGCTGGAGGAGCGCGGCCAGCTGGCCCTGCGTGCCGACAAGGGGGTGAAGATCAAGGTGCTGCAGGGCTATGCCAGCTTCGAGTCAGAGCACAGCCTGTTTGTCGACCGCTCGGGCAACAGTGACGACCCCCACCATCGCTCCACTCTTGGCGAGAGCCCCGAGGGGGAGTCGCTGAGTTTCGGCTGCGCAGTCATCGCCACCGGTGCCCCGCCCTTTGTACCGCCGCTGCCCGGCGTCGAGGCCGCTTTGGCCCATGGCGGGGTGCTGACCTCGGATACGGTTTGGGGCCTGGGCGAGCGCCCGGCGCGCATCGGCATCGTTGGTGGCGGCGCCATCGGCATGGAGATGGCGCAGATCTTCCAGGACTTCGGCAGCGAGGTGTTGCTGCTCGAGCGTGGTGAGCAGGTGCTTAAGGAGGTGGAGAAGGAGATCGCAAAACAGCTGATCGCCGCGCTGGCGGAGGATGCCCATCTCACTATCAAGACCGGCGCCAGCACCACCGGTGTGGAGGGCCAGCCGGGGGCCATGCGCCTGAACTACGAGGATGCTGAGGGCGCCCACAGTTTTGACTGCGACTACGTGCTGATGGCCACCGGCAAGCGCCCTGTGCTCGATGGCCTCAGGCTGGAGAGCGCTGGGGTGGTGGTGGAGAACGGCGTGATTCGTGCCGACGCTCGCTGCCGCACCAGCGTCTCCCACATCTACGCCGTGGGCGACGTGATCGGCGGGCTGATGCTGGCCCATACTGCCGCCCAGCAGGGGCGGGTGGCCGCAGCCGCTATTCTCGGCGAGGCCCGCGAGTATGACGAGAGCAAGGACTGTGGGGTGATCTTCACCCGCCCCGAGGCCGGCTTCGTTGGTCTCTCCCTGGAGCAAGCCAAGGCCCGCGGCATCGATGCTGCGGAGGTGAAGGTGCCGCTCAGTATCGATGCCAAGGCGATGCTCAGCGGCGAGCGCCATGGCCTCATCAAGCTGGTGGCGGACAAGGGTGACCACAGCATCATCGGTGTGCACCTGTTGGCCGACCACGCCGATACCCTGATCGGCGAGGCGGTGATGATGGTCAGCGCCGGCATGAGCCTGGAGCAGGTCGCCGAGGCCATCCACCCCCACCCCACCCAGACAGAGATCTTCGGTGACCTGGCCCGCCGGCTGCTCTCGCGCCTGCGGCGAACGCGCAAGAGCAGAGCATGAGCAAGGCGGCCATAGGCCGCCTTTTTTCATGTCGGCGGTTTGTTAGCCTGTCCCACCTCAACTACCCTCATTGAGAGTGTTTATCGATGAGGAGGCGGTTATGGCGAACGAAGGCTACCACGAGCCGATTGAAGAGCTCTCCGATGAAACTCGCGACATGCACCGGGCGATCACCTCGCTGATGGAGGAGCTGGAGGCGGTTGACTGGTACAACCAGCGAATGGACGCCTGCAAGGATGACGAGCTGAGGGCCATCCTCAGGCACAATCGCGATGAGGAGAAGGAGCACGCGGCCATGGTGCTGGAGTGGATCCGCCGCAAGGACCCGGCCATGGACAAGGAGCTCGCGGATTACCTCTTTACCGATAAACCCATTGCCCACGACTAGGCGTTTTTTTTCTAGGCGCTGAGCTCCGCATAGGTCTCGGCGAAGGCCTTGATCGCCCGGTCCAGATCCTCGCGGGTGTGGGCCGCCGAGATCTGGGTGCGGATGCGCGCCTTGCCCTCGGGTACCACCGGGTAGAAGAAGCCGATGGCGTAAATGCCCTTCTCCAGCAGCCGCTTGGACATCGCCTGCGCCAGGCGCGCATCACCCAGCATCACCGGCACGATGGGGTGCTCTCCGGGGGCGATATCGAATCCGGCACGGGTCATCCCCTCGCGGAAATAGCGGGTGTTCTCGAACAGCCGATCGCGCAGCTCGGTGGAGGCCTCCAGCATCTCCAGCACCTTCATCGAGGCCGCGCAGATGGCCGGGGCCACGGTGTTGGAGAAGAGGTAGGGGCGTGAGCGCTGGCGCAGCATTTCGATGATCTCTTTTCGACCCGAGGTATAGCCGCCAGAGGCCCCGCCCAGGGCCTTGCCAAAGGTGCCGGTGATGATGTCCACTCGGCCCATGACGTTGTGATACTCGTGCACCCCGCGTCCGGTTTTGCCCATGAAGCCGACCGCGTGGCAGTCGTCATGGTGGACCATGGCGTCGTACTCATCGGCCAGGTCGCAGATCCTGTCCAGCTTCGCCACGGTGCCATCCATAGAGAAGACCCCATCGGTGGTGATCAAAATGCGGCGCGAACCGTTTGCTTTGGCCTCTTTTAGCTTCGCTTCCAGGTCGGCCATATCGTTATTTTTATAGCGGTATCGGGCCGCCTTGCAGAGCCGCACGCCATCGATGATCGAGGCGTGGTTGAGCTCGTCGGAGATCACCGCATCCTCTTTGCTCAAAATGGTTTCGAACAGGCCGGCGTTGGCATCGAAGCAGGCGGCATAGAGGATGGTCTCCTCCATGCCGAGGAACTCGCTCACCTTCGCCTCCAGCTCCTTGTGGATCGACTGGGTGCCGCAGATAAAGCGCACCGAGGAGAGGCCGAAGCCCCAGCTGTCGTAGCTGGCCTTGGCCGCTGCGATCACCTCCGGGTTGTTGGCCAGCCCCAGGTAGTTGTTGGCGCACATGTTGATCACCTCGCTGCCGTCGGCGAGGGTGATGTCGTTCTTCTGATCGGAGGCGATGATGCGTTCAGACTTCCACAGACCGGCATCCCGAATCGCATCAAGGTCCTTTTGCAGGCTCTCTTTGGCGCTTTTGAAACTCATGGCTATTTCATCTCTTCCCAGTTGAGGATCACCTTGCCCGACTCGCCGGAGCGCATCACATCGAAGCCTTTCTGGAAGTCGGTGTAGTGGAAGTGGTGGGTGATGATCTTCTCCAGCGGCAGGCCGCTCTGGTACATCATGGTGCCCTTGTACCAGGTTTCGAAGATCTCGCGGCCGTAGATGCCCTTAATCGTCAGCCCCTTGAACACCACCTTGGTCCAGTCGATGCCGGTGCCGTCGGGGAGGATACCGAGCATGGCGATGTGGCCACCGTTGATCATCTTGCCGATCATCTCCTCGAAGGCCGCTGGCGCACCCGACATCTCCAGCCCCACATCGAAGCCCTCGAGGATGCCCAAGGTGCGCATGAACTCGCGGGAGATGGGCCCCTCGCTGGCGACGTTGTGCGGGATCGCCTTGGGGACAATCTCCTTTACCAGATTGAGGCGGTAGTTGTTGATGTCGGTAATGACGATGTTGCGCGCCCCGGCATGCGAGGCGACCATCGCTGCCATGATGCCGATGGGGCCGGCGCCGGTGATCAGCACATCCTCACCGACCATATTAAAGGAGAGGGCGGTATGCACCGCGTTGCCATAAGGGTCGAAGACTGCCAGCACCTCGGGGGGGATGGCGATGTTGGGGCGGTAGACGTTCTTTGCCGGAATCGAGAGATACTCGGCGAAGCAGCCGGTGCGGTTGACGCCGACGCCGATGGTGTTGGGGCAGAGGTGGCGGCGCCCGGCCAGACAGTTGCGGCAGCGCTCGCAGACGATGTGCCCCTCGCCGGAGACCACGTCGCCGATATTCAGGCCGGTGACGTTGGCGCCCATGTCGACGATGGTGCCGGCGAACTCGTGGCCGATGGTCATCGGTACCGGGATGGTGGACTGGGCCCACTCGTCCCAGTTGTAGATGTGCACGTCGGTGCCGCAGATGGCGGTTTTCTGGATCTTGATGAGGACATCGTTGTTGCCCACCTCGGGCAGCGGCACATCCTCCAGCCAGATCCCCTCTTTGGGGTAGCGCTTAACCAGCGCCTTCATCGTCTTCATGTCGGCTTCCAATCCTCGCATTCCGGTCAATGTCTCTGACTGTGCCAGAGGGGCGAGTGGGGTTCAAACGGCCCCAGGCCGATACCCCCACGTATCTAATACCTATTAGATATGTGGTTGGTCTTCCATGGGCTGAGGCGTTACAATGCTCCGCTTTGCTGGGCGTTCTATGTATACGCCATACGCTATCTCCTTGATTTGAAGAGAGAATTGTTTATGACCGCCAAGGATATGACCGCCAATCTGGACCCGGATAAGTTCGCCCAGGGTACCGGTGCGCTACGATCCCGACGCCCCATTTACCTGGACTACCTGCCCCCCTGCAACAACGCCTGTCCGGCGGGTGAGGACATCCAGGCCTGGCTGGCCCTGGCCCAGGACGGCGAGTACCACGCCGCCTGGCAGAAACTGCTTGAGAACAACCCCTTCCCGGCGATCCACGGCCGGGTCTGCTACCACCCCTGCGAGACCGCCTGTAATCGTGCCTACACCGATAACGAGGTGAGCATCCACGCGGTGGAGCGCTTCCTGGGCGATATGGCCATGGAGCAGGGCTGGAAGCCCGAGTTCAGCGCCCCCGCCGGCGGCAAGCGGGTGATGGTGGTCGGTGCCGGCCCCTCCGGCCTTTCCGCCGCCTACCACCTGACCCGTCTCGGTCACCAGGTGGAGATCTTTGAGGCAGGCCCGGTGGCCGGCGGCATGATCCACTTCGGCATTCCCGCCTACCGCATGCCGCGCGAGGAACTGGAGCGCGAGATCCAGCGCGTGGTCGATATGGGCGTGAAGATCCACCTCAACCACCGCGTCGAGGACGTGCTGGTGGAGAAGGAGCAGGGCAACTTCGATGCGGTCTTCGTCGCCGTCGGCGCCCACCTCTCCAAGAACATCGAGATTCCGGCGCGCGATGCCAAGGGCATGATGGACGCGGTCTCCTTCCTCAAGTCCGTGGAGAACGGCGAGCCGGTGCAGCTGGGCCGTCGCGTTGCCATCTACGGCGGCGGTAACACCGCCATGGACGCTGCCCGCGTGGCCAAGCGCATGGGTGTCGATGAGGCGATGATCATCTACCGTCGCGACCGCGACAACATGGCCGCCCACGACTTCGAGGCCGATGAGGCGCTGGAAGAGGGGGTCAAGATCAACTGGCTGCGCACCATCAAGGAAGTTGACGGCTCGCACATCGAGGTCGAGGTGATGGAGCTGGGCGAAGATGGCCGCCCGGTGGCCACCGGACGCTTCGAGAAGCTGGAGGCCGACTCCCTGATCATGGCCGTCGGCCAGCAGACCGATACCGGCTTCTTGGAGAAGGTCTCCGGCATCGAGTTCAAGACTGACGGTACCGTGGTGGTCGGCGGCAACATGATGACCGGCGCCGAGGGTATCTTCGCCGGCGGCGACATGGTCCCCTCCGACCGTTCGGTGACCATCGCCACCGGCCACGGCAAGAAGGCCGCCCGCTACATCGACGGCTGGCTGCGTGGCGAGGAGTATCAGCCGCACGTCAAGCACCCCATCGTCGACCACAAGAAGCTGCACCTGTGGTACCGCACCAACGCGCCGATGACCGAGCAGCAGCACCTGCCGCTGTCCCAGCGTCTCGGCGGCTTCGAGGAGATCCTGCAGGGGATCAGCGAGAAGGAGGCCCTCTATGAGGCCAAGCGCTGCCTCTCCTGCGGTAACTGCTTCGAGTGCGATGGTTGCTATGGCTCCTGCCCCGAGGATGCCATCACCAAGCTCGGCCCGGGCAAGAAGTACCAGTACAAATACGAGCTCTGCACCGGTTGCGGCGTCTGTCAGGAGCAGTGCCCCTGCCACGCCATCGAGATGATCCCCGAGAGCGAGGCGATTATCCGCAACGTCACCGGCAGTGCCCCGGAAAACAAGAGATAAGAGTATGAGTGATCAGAAAAACGCCAAGCAGGTGACCGTCGACGGCGGCAATGCCGTTGCCCACGTGGCCTACCGGGTCAGTGACATCTGCTCCATCTACCCGATCACCCCTTCCTCCGACATGTCGGAGCTCTCCGACCTGTGGGCCACCCAGGGGGTGAAGAACATCTGGGGCGAGGTGCCGCAGGTGATCGAGATGCAGAGTGAGGGCGGTGCCGCTGGTACTGCCCACGGTGCCCTGCAGACCGGTGCCCTGACCACCACCTACACCGCATCGCAGGGTCTGCTGCTGATGCTGCCGAACATGTACAAGATCGCCGGCGAGCTGACCTCCACCGTATTCCACGTGGCGGCCCGCTCTATCGCTGCCCAGGCGCTCTCCATCTTCGGTGACCACCAGGACGTGATGGCCGCGCGCATGACCGGTTGGGCCATGCTGGCCTCCAACTCGGTGCAGGAGGCACACGACTCGGCGCTGATCTGCCACGCCGCCACTCTCAAGGCGCGCGTGCCGTTTATCAATTTCTTCGACGGCTTCCGTACCTCCCACGAGATCAACAAGATCAGCCTCATCCCCGATGAGCAGATCCGTTCCATGATCGACGAGGAACTGGTGTTCGCCCACCGTAACCGCGCGCTCAACCCGGACAACCCCTTTATCCGCGGCACCGCGCAGAACCCGGACGTCTACTTCCAGGGTCGCGAGAGCTCCAACCCCTTCTATACCGCCGTGCCGGGCATCGTCCAGGAGACCATGGACGAGCTGGCCAAGCTGACCGGTCGCCAGTACCACCTGTTTGAGTACCACGGTGCTGAGGATGCCACCGATGTCATCGTCATGATGGGCTCCGGTATCCAGGTGGTCGAGGAGACAATCGACAAGCTCAACGCTGCGGGTGCCAAGCTGGGTGTGGTCACCGTGCGTCTGTTCCGTCCCTTCAGCATGGACCACCTGATCGCCGCCCTGCCCAAGGGCGTGCAGCGCATCGCCGTGCTCGATCGCACCAAGGAGCCGGGTTCTGCCGGCGAGCCGCTCTACCAGGACGTGGTCACTGCCCTGGCCGAGGCCTTCGGCAACGGCACCATCGATGCCATGCCCAAGGTGATCGGCGGCCGCTACGGTCTCTCCTCCAAGGAGTTCACCCCGGCCATGGCCAAGGGTGTGTTCGACAACCTGGCCGCGGTGGCGAAGAACCATTTCACCGTCGGTATCCAGGACGATGTCAGCAACACCTCCATCGATTACGACGCCAGCTTCGATATCGAGCCCGACAACGTCACCCGCGCGATGTTCTTTGGTCTCGGCTCCGACGGTACCGTCTCGGCCAACAAGAACTCCATCAAGATCATCGGTGAGGCCACCGACCTCTACTGTCAGGGCTACTTCGTCTACGACTCCAAGAAGGCCGGTTCGCAGACCACCTCGCACCTGCGCTTCGGCCCCGACCCGATCAAGGCGCCGTACCTCATCACCTCGGCCAACTTCATCGCCTGCCACAAGGCCAACTTCATCGAACAGGTGGAGATGCTGGACAAGGCGGCCGACAACGCGGTGTTCCTGCTCAACTCGCCGGTTCCTGCTGACCAGGTGTGGGACAAGCTGCCCCAGCCGGTGCAGCAGCAGATCATCGACAAGCACATCGAGTTCTACGTCATCGACGCCTCCACTGTGGCCCGCGAGGCGGGCATGGGTCGACGCATCAACACCATCATGCAGACCTGCTTCTTCGCGCTGTCCGGGGTGCTGCCGCGTGATGAGGCCATCGCCAAGATCAAGGCGGCGATCGAGAAAACCTACATGCGTAAGGGCGCCGAGATCGTGCAGCTCAACTTCAAGGCGGTGGACGCCTCGCTGGACCACCTGCACAAGGTCGAGGTGCCCGGCAAGATCACCGCCAACCACGGCATGCAGCAGGCGGTCTCCGACAGGGCCCCGGACTTCGTCAAGGAAGTCACTGTGCCGATGCTGATCGGCAAGGGCGACGACCTGCCGGTTTCCAAGATCCCGGTCGACGGCACCTACCCCAGCGGCACCGCCCGCTGGGAGAAGCGCAACATCGCTGACATCGTGCCGAAGTGGGAGCCGGATGTCTGTATCCAGTGCGGCAACTGCTCCTTCGTCTGCCCGCACGCGGTGATTCGTGCCCGCTTCTACCACGAGGATCTGCTGGAGAAGGCTCCGGCCAACTTCGAGTCGGCTCCGGTCTCCGCCCGCGGCTTCCCCGAGACCCGCTACACCCTGCAGATCTACGTTGAGGACTGCACCGGCTGTGGCCTCTGCGTCGAGGCCTGCCCGGCCTACGACCAGAATGACGATAGCCGCAAGGCGATCAACATGACCGACAAGGCGCCCTTCTTCGAGGACGCCAAGGACAACGTCGAGTTCTTCGACACCATCCCGGTCAACCGTCGCTCCACCGTTAACTTCGGCTCGGTTCGTGGTGCCCAGTTCCTCGAGCCGCTGTTCGAGTTCTCCGGTGCCTGCGCCGGCTGTGGCGAGACCCCTTACGTGCGTCTGCTGACCCAGCTGTTCGGCCCGCGTCTGCTGGTGGCCAACGCCACCGGCTGCTCCTCTATCTACGGCGGTAACCTGCCGGCCACCCCGTGGTCGGTGAACAAGGAGGGCCGCGGTCCGGCCTGGTCCAACTCGCTGTTCGAGGACAACGCCGAGTTCGGCCTGGGTATGCGCGTCTCCGCCGATCAGCAGATGACCATGGCCAAGCACCTGCTGGCCGATATGGGCGATTACCTTGAGCAGGAGTTCATCGATTCGGTGATGGACACCACCCAGGAGATCGGCACGCAGATGAACGCGCAGCGCGACCGGGTGCAGGAGCTCAAGCGCCGCCTGGCCGAGATCGATGATCCCAAGGCCAAGGCGCTGCTCACCGTCGCCGACCACCTGGTGCGCCGCTCGGTGTGGCTGGTCGGTGGTGACGGCTGGGCCTATGACATCGGCTCCGCTGGTCTTGACCATGCGCTGGCCTCTGGCCGCAACATCAACGTGCTGGTGCTTGATACCGAGGTCTACTCCAACACCGGTGGCCAGGCCTCCAAGTCGACCCCGATCGCTGCGACCGCCAAGTTCGCTGCCGCCGGTAAGGCGGTGACCAAGAAGGACCTGGCCCTGCAGGCCATCTCCTACGGTAACGTCTACGTGGCCCGCGTGGCCTTCGGTGCCAACCCGCAGCAGACCCTGCAGGCGATGCGTGAGGCGGAGGCCTATCCGGGTCCGTCCATCATCCTCGCCTACAGCCCCTGTATCGCTCACGGTATCGACCTGCGCAACGGTCTGGATCAGCAGGAGAAGGCGGTGGATTCCGGCTACTGGCCGCTGATCCGCTACAACCCGGAGCTGCGTCAGGCGGGCAAGAAGCCCTTCATCCTCGACTCCACCCGCCCGATCATTCCGCTGGAGGAGTTCGCCTACAACGAGCAGCGTTACAAGCTCCTGCAGAAGAACAACCCGGAGCAGGCGGAGCGTCTGATGAAGCTGGCCCAGGAGTCCCTGGACCTGCGCTGGCAGACCTACGAGCACATGGCCGAGCAGGAACCGGCCGAGTTCCAGCCCTGCAGCTAATCGCAGCCGGGAATGGATGGAAAAGGGGCGCCACTGGCGCCCCTTTTTTATTGCCTAAAGGCGCCCTAAAGTATTTCCAGAAGGGGACGTTATAGGGGGTAATGATGCGACTAATCGACAAGCTGCCCCGCCTGCCGCTGTTGTTGCTGCTGGCCACCACCACCCCGCTGTGGGCGCTGCCGCACGGCGAGCGGCACTACGTGGCCGACGAGCACTCCTCGCGCTGGGAGGGGGATTTTTCTCCCTTGCGCTG
>JBFFRO010000038.1:0-10365 GCA_041572995.1 Thiohalomonadaceae bacterium | reverse complement strand
CACCGTCAGCCCCGCCTCAGCGGCCGCATCCAGCAGCAGTGCCTGCACCTGCTCCTCCCCAGCATGTTCACGGACAAAGGCCGGCAGCTGCGCCCGGGCATAGGGAAACAACACCTCCTTAACGAAGGCCAGCGACGAGGTGGTACCCTCGATATCGGTAAGGATGGCGCGCAGGCTCATGCATAGGCCTCGACAAAGGCATCGAAGTCGGGGAAGCGTGCGGCGATGCTGTCGCCGGTGGTCTCAGCCACCCAGCCCTCGGGGATGACGAAGAGGCGAATGCACTTGAAGTCCGGGGCCGCGCCCATGTCGAACCAGTGGCGCACCCCGGCGGGAACGGAGATGAGATCACCGGCCTCGCACAGCACCAGGTAGACCTTATCCTCGACGTGCAGGTAGAAAAGCCCGCGGCCATCGACGAAAAAGCGCACCTCGAAATCGGCGTGGGTGTGCTCATCGAGGAATTTGCCACGCAACTCGGCCGCCTTGGGGTTGTCCGCTCGCAGGGCGATCACATCCACCGACTGGAAACCGTACTCATCGCTAAGGCGCTGCACATCAGCGGAATAGGCCTCCAGCACCGCCTGAGGGTCGGCGTCGGCGGCCAGCGGCGCATCGCAGGCCCAGCGTTCGAAGCGCACGCCCAGCTTCTGCATCTCTCTGGCAATGGCCGCGTGCTCTCTTATCTCCGCCCCCAGAGCGGTACCCGATTCGTCACATATCAGTAAGCTGCTCATAGGCGTACTACGCTCCGCAGGGTGATTTCACACTGAAAGAGAAATTCCAGCGCCTCGATGTGGCGCAGGGTCTCCTGCATATCCCGACCCCAGGTGTAGAGACCGTGCCCGGCGATCAGGTAGCCCCAGGTGTCCGGGTGATTATCCAGCCACACTTCCACCTCGCGATTCAGTCGCGGGATGTCCTGATCGTTGTCGAAGATCGGCAGGACGATGCGGCTCTCGTGACTTTGAATGTGGGGGAAGGCCTTGAGCAGCTCGTAATCCTCGAAGACGAGCTGGCCCTCGACCAGACGCGAGAGCACGGTGGCGTTAACCGAATGGGTGTGCAGTACCGCGCCCACCTCGGGATAACGCCGGTAAAGCGCCGTGTGCAGGCCGGTCTCGGCAGAGGGCTTCATGCCGGCATCCAGGGGCTCGCCATCATAGTCCACCAGCATGATGCCCGACTCATCCAGCTCACCCTTGTGGCGGCCGGAGGCGGTAATGGCGATATGATGCCCGTCCACACGCGAGGAGAAGTTGCTGCTGGTGGCGGGCACCCAGCCCTTGTCGTGCAGGAACCAGCCCGCCTTGATCAGTTCACCGGCATGGTGACTGAACCCCTCTACATCGACCTCCGGCCTGCTCACCGTCACTGACGCACCCTCCGCATTTGGCTGGGGCAAATAGTATCCCCGCGCCCGGTGCCGAACAAGATGCGTTTTATTGGAGGCTCAGCCGAGGAAATCGGCCAGTGGCGGCATAAAGCGTTCGCGGTCGGCGAGGAAGGCGTCATGCCCCTGCGGCGAGGCCAGCGCCTCGAAGCGGGTGGTCACGCCGGCGGCCTCCAGCTGGCTGGCAATCTGGCGCTGCTGCTCGATGGGGAAGAGCAGGTCGCTCTCCACACCGATTACCAGCGCCTCGCTTAGCTGCATGCGGGCGAAGGCCCGCTCCAAGCTGCCACCGTGCTCGGCCAGGTCGAAGCGATCCATGGCCCGCGAGAGGTAGAGATAGGCGTTGGCATCGAAGCGGCCGACGAACTTGACCGCATTAGCCTCCAGATAGGACTCCACCTGGAACTCGGCGGCGAAGCTGCCCTCGCTGCCCTCCAGCGGCTCACGGCCAAAGCGCTGCTCCCACTCATCGGCGGCGCGGTAGGAGAGCAGTCCCAGCTTTCGCGCCAGGCGCATCCCCTCCAGCGGCTCGGCATCGATGGCGTAGTGACCGCCGAGCCATGCCGGGTCCTTGCGGATAATCTCCCGCTGCAGCGAGCGGATGGCAATGGCATAGGCGTGCGCATGCACTGCCGAGGAGAGGTTGATCATGCGCGTCGTCCGCCCCGGGAACATGGTCGCGTAGGCCAGTGCGCTCATGCCCCCAAGCGAGGTACCGATCACGGTGTGCAGGCGCCCGATGCCGAGAGCACCCAGCAAGAGATCCGCTGCGCGGGCGATATCCTCCACCGCCAGCTCTGGGAAGGCGAGGCGGTAGGGCTCACCGCTACGCGGGTCGATGGAGGCCGGGCCCGTGCTGCCATAGCAACTGCCCAGGGAGTTGATGCAGATGATGTGGTAACGATCGCTATCCAGTGGTTTGCCGGGGCCGATCATAAACTCCCACCAGCCCGACTCCGGGTCTGCCTCCGAGGCGGCGGCATGGGCACTGGGCGAAAGCCCGGTAAAGAGCAGGATGGTATTGTCGTCGCTCGCGTTGCGCTCGCCCCAGCTCTCGTAGGCCAGTTCCAGCCTGGGCAGGCGCCCGCCGCGCCACATCTTGAACTCGTCATTGATGGCGACGATACGGGTGCCCGGTGGCACGAAGGGGGTGCTGCGCGCTGCGCCGGGCTTCATCGGTGTGACGGGTTCAACCACGATAGGGGCTTCTTTCAGCTTCTGCGGGGCTGGGTATTCTCACATAGCCTGGCAGGCTGGGTGAAGGGTGGTTGCACGACAACCGCCCCGGGCCTCTTCCATGATAGACTCGCAAGCATTGAATAACGTGCGGAAGAAAAACTCATGATGCCGCTGAAACGACTCCTGCTTATTGTCCCTCTTGCCCTGTGGGCCAGCCTCGCCAGTGCCGAGAACAAATCGGAACTGCTGGATCCGCGACCCTGGTACCGGCTGGAGGTGATCCTCTTCGCCCAGAGCAACCTCATCGATGCCCTGGAGAGCGAGCGCTGGCCCGAGGAGTATGTACAGGCCAGGCCCATCGCCGAGGAGCCCGCTCGCGAGAGCGCCAGGGATGTGGTGGTTATTCGCGGCCTGGATGTGCCCGCAGGTAGGGAACCGGTTACCGCGGCCAGCCCCCAGGGGACGGCTCCGGGCACCGATTCTAGTCCACTTCCCGAGGAGTTCAGCTGGCTGATGCAGGATGAGCTGCAGCTGGATGCGGCGGTGTCGCGCCTGAAGCGCAGCTCCAGCATGAAGCTGCTCTGGCACGGCGGCTGGCTGCAGCCGGGACTGGAGCGCGAGGCAGCACTGCCAGTTAACATCAGCTTGCCGCGCGAGGAGCCGCTGCTGGATGAGCAGGGCCAGGCACTGCCCTACCCCCCTCCCCCACAGCGAGAAGGCACCCTGCGCCTGGTTCTCTCTCGCTACCTGCATATCGAGGCCGACCTGGCCTACCTGCTGCCAGTGGACCCGCAGCAGGTCGCCCGCAGCCAGGCCGACAAGGGGGTGATTGAGGAGCAGCCCACTGCAGTCTACGGTGATGCCGGGATGGATGATGAGATGGCCGCACTGGCAATGGCCACCCTCAGCGTTGAAGAGCGCGACAGGCTACTGCGTGCAGCGGAGCTGGGCGCGCGCCCCAGCTGGCAAGTGTTCCACCTGCGTGACTCTCGTCGCATGCGTTCGGGTGAGACCCACTACCTGGATCACCCGCTCTTCGGCATGGTGGTACAGGCCCTGCCCCTGGAGATGTCCCCCGCCGATGCGGCGGCGGCCGAAGAGGCAGAGGCCCAGGCGGCCATGGACGCCCAGCGATTGCTGGAGGAAACCGGGGGCGACGACATCGTCACCCCGGCGACCATTACCGCACCGCGCTAGAACTAGGCAATACGCGGCAGTGCGTGCTCCAGCAGCGCGCGAACCTTGTCCATGCCACTGACCAGGTGGTGCTCGATCTCCTCCATGGTGATCTCGCCACCATCTCCAAGACCGGCGCCCCAGTTGGCGACCACCGCAACACAGGCGTAACAGAGCTCCGCCTCGCGGGCCAGGGCCGCCTCAGGCATACCGGTCATTCCCACCAGGTCACAGCCGTCACGGCGCATGCGCGCGATTTCAGCAGCGGTCTCCAGGCGCGGCCCCTGAGTGGCGCCATAGCAGCCCTCTTCCACCGCAGAGAGCCCCAGTTCATTGGCGCAAGCGATCAGGGAGTGGCGCAGCTCCTCGCAGTAGGGCTGGCCGAAGTCGATGTGGGTGACGTGGGTCAGCCCCTCCTCGAAGAAGGTGTTCACCCGTGACCAGGTGTAATCGATGATCTGATCAGGGATCACCAGCTGCTGCGGGCCCATGTCATCGCGAATGCCGCCGACGGCATTGACGGCGATGATGTTCTTAACCCCCGCTTCCTTCAGTGCCCAGATATTGGCTCGGTAGTTAATCTTGTGCGGCGGGATAGTGTGGCCATAGCCGTGGCGCGCCAGGAACAGGACCTCTTTACCGCACAACTCACCATAGGTCAGCGGCGCCGAGGGTTCGCCAAAGGGGGTGTGCACCACCTCGCGACGGGTGATCTCCAGATTCTGCAGAGAGGTCAGCCCGGTGCCGCCAATGATTGCCAGTTCAGCCATTCTGATAAATCTCCTATAACCCTTTAACGGCGTAGATGCCGGGGGCGTTGCGCAGGTAACCCTTGTAATCCATGCCGTAGCCGAAGACGTAGCGGTCTTCCACCTCTAGGCCGATGAAATCGCCCTCCAGGCCGCTCTTGCGCTCATGGCGCTTCTCGACCAGCGCCGCGGTCAGCACCTCGGCTGCACCCTGTTCGCGGCAGTAGTCGACCAGCGCCGCCAAGGTCGCCCCCTCATCGAGGATGTCGTCCACCAGCAGCACGTGACGCCCTTTCAGCTCGCTGCGTGGGTGGGCGTACCACTGCAACTCACCGCCCGAGGTCTCGCCGCGGTAGCGGCTGGCGTGGACGTAGTCGATCTCATGGGGGAAGTCGAGGCGAGTCAGCAGGTGCCCCATGGGAATGATGGCACCGGTAAGTACGCACAGCAGCAGCGGATTACTATCGCCCAGGCGCTCGCTGATGGCCTCGGCCATGGTATCCAGGGCTGCCTCCACGGCCGCCTTGTCGTGCAGGCAGTCGGCATCGTGCTGGACCTTGATGACCTCTTCGGGGGTGACGCTCATGCTCGCTCCAAATCTTCTCGTGGGGGCGATTATAGCGCCTTGACCCGATAGAGGTGGGCCGGGCAGCCGCGCCGGCAATCGGTGGCACCGAAGCCGGGTATCGGTACCCCGACACCGGGGGTGGCGGCCAGTGCCGCAGAGATCGCACACTCATCACCGCCGGGGATTAACTCCCCCTCCTGCCAACGGCAGTAGCGGTGTAGCAGCAGATTATCGATGTGCCAGCGGCGTGGCCCCCGCTTTTCTACCCCCAGGCGACGGTGTCGGGCTACCCGCTGTGCCAGAGCCTTTTTCGCACTCCCCACATAGATGTACTCGCCCGGATCCAGGCGAAAACGCCCCAGGGCACCGGCCTGGATCCAGGCGGCACGGGAGAGACGCAGATGCAGACGATAGGCGCCGCCGTTCTCCGCCACCCTACTCCCCCGCTTCGCGGGCCATGCGCACCGGGTCGGCCAGGTGCAGGGTGGAGGTGGGGAAGGCACACTCGGCGCCGTGGGCCTCGATGATGGCGATCACCTTGAGCAGCACGTCCTGCTTCACCTCATGGTATTTCACCCACTCCGTAGTACGGGTAAAGGTGTAGATGAAGAAGTCCAGCGAGGAGGCAGCAAATTGATCGAAATTGACGATCAGGGTCTGCCCCTGGTCGATCTCCGGATGCTCCCTCAGCATGGTTTTCACCGCCTCGACGATGTCGCCCATTTTGCCTGCATCATCGTAGCGGATGCCGACGGTCTCCTTGATTCGGCGGTGGCTCATACGCGAGGGGTTCTCCACCGAGATATTCGTGAAGACTGAGTTGGGAACGTAGAGCGGGCGCTTATCGAAGGTGCGGATACGCGTCAGGCGCCAGCCGATCTGCTCCACGGTGCCCTCGATATTCTTGTCTGGCGAACGCACCCAGTCACCCACCGCAAAGGGACGGTCGAGATAAACCATAAGGCCGCCGAAGAAGTTGGCCAGCAGGTCCTTGGCGGCAAAGCCCACGGCAAGACCACCGACACCACCGAAGGCCAGAACACCCGAGATGCTGAAGCCCAGGGTCTGCATCGCCACCATCACCGCGGTGATCACAACCGCCACCCGCAGCAGCTTGGCGACCGCATCGGCGGTGGTCCGATCCATCGGCTGCTTCAGCAGTTCGGCGCGATCGAGGATATTGGCCTCGGCGGCACGGATCAGGCGCATGGCAAACCAGGCTATAGCGATGATGACGGTGACATCGCGACCGGGGGAGATGATCTCAATAAGGCTGGGGAACTGCTCCATCAGCGGCAGGTGCAGCAGGATGGAGGCGCCAAGCACCCACACCATCAACCCCAGCGGCCCACGGAAGGCGTGCAGCAGGGCGTCATCCCACACCTGCTCGGTGCGCTCGACCTGATGCTGCAGGCGGTTAAGAATCAGGCGAAGGATGAAGTTAACCAGCAGGGCCGCGGCCACCAGCAGGAAAAGCTGAATAATGGCCGAACCGCCAACCGCCTCGCCGCTCCAGAGTGCTTTAAGAGAGAAGTCCATGCTATGGCTCCAGTTCCAGGTCCAGGGTATGTCCGGCGGCCAGTTGCTCCAGCGCTTGTACCTGTCGGCGGAACTCGGCATCGGCGTGCAGGGTCTCCCAGTCCAGCGGGTGCTGACCATGCAGCCTCACCAGGCGGGCGTGCAGTACCGGGTCGGGCTTCCACTCCAGGCCGCGAAGGATCTGCAGTGCTGCCGGTCGGTTGTTACAAATCAACACCATGTCACAACCTGCGGCCAGGGCATCGGCGGCACGCTGGGGGTAGCCGCCCGCCTCACCGGCGCCCTCCATGTTGAGGTCGTCGCTGAAGATGATGCCGTGAAAGCCCAGGCGCTTGCGCAGGGTCTCACGTAACCAGAAGGCGGAGAAGCCAGCGGGACGCTCGTCGGCCTGGGTGTAGAGCACGTGGGCAGGCATCACTCCGGCCAGGCCGCGATCACCGAGGATCTCGAAGGGGCGCACATCCTCGTCGAGAATTGCCTGTAGCGGGCGCTCATCCACCGGCAGGTCCGCGTGGGAGTCGGCGCTCACCGCGCCGTGTCCAGGAAAGTGCTTGCCCACCGCCGCCATCCCCGCGCGGCGCATGCCGCTCATGTAGGCGCCGGCCAGATCCGCCACCACCTCGGGGTTGCGGTGGAAAGCGCGCTCGCCGATCACCGTGCTCAAGCCGTAGTCCAGGTCCAGCACCGGGGCAAAGCTGAAGTCCACGCCCACCGCGCGCAGCTCGGAGGCCATCACCCAACCGGCCGCCGCGGCCAGGCGCTTGGCGCGGCCCTTATCATGGGGATAAATGCGGCCAAATTCGGCGGCGGCGGGAATGGCGACAAAGCCCTCGCGAAAGCGCTGCACCCTCCCCCCCTCGTGATCCACCGCCACCAGCAGGCGCGGCTCACGCAGGGCATGCACCTCGGCCAGCAGCGCCGCCATCTGCTCGGGCGATTCATAATTGCGGCTAAAGAGGATCACCCCACCGACCAGCGGGTGGCAGAGTAGTTCTCGTTCCTCCTCAGTGAGGGCGGTACCCTCCAGATCCAGCATGACCGGTCCCAGGGACATGGCCTTCCTTTCTTCGATAGCGTTATTGGCGCCGATTCTACCGCGTTTTCGCCCTACTCGTGGATCATCACCGGGCAGTGCGCGGGGGTGAGTGCGAAGAGCTGCAGCAGATCGGCATTGTGCATGCGGATGCAGCCGTGGGAACGGGGCTCGCCCATGGGCTCGCTCGTTGGGGTGCCGTGGATATAGATGTAGCGGCGCATGCTGTCGACGTCACCGCCACGGTTGTGTCCCGACTCCAGACCGGAGAGCCAGAGGATGCGGGTGAGGATCCAGTCACGCACCGGTTCGGCCACGGCCAGCTCCGGGGTGTAGATCTCACCGGTAAAGCGACGGCCGACAAAGACGGCGTTCTCGGGGCAGCCCTCGCCGATGCGGGCCCGCACCTGGTGCAGGCCGCGCGGGGTGCAGCCGCTGCCGTTCTGCTCGCCCGGACCGCTGCTGGCGGTGGAGACGGCGGCGGAGAACACCGGGCTGTCATCACGGTAAAACCAGAGCCGCTGTTCAGCGATGCTGATCTCGATACGGCTATCCATTCTCGTCCCATGCGCTGTACGGGTGCTGGGTCAGGCAGACGTTGTAGTAGCGAGGGTCATCGGAGACCTCATCCCCGGCCCAGGGCGGGCGCTCGAAGGACTCATCCTCGTGCGCCAGCTCGATCTCCGCCACCACCAGCCCCTCGTTGGCGCCGTGGAAGACATCCACCTCCCACTCGTGTGCACCGTAGTGGACGAGGTAGCGAGTTTTATCGATCTGCGGCTGCTCGCAGAGGGTTTCGAGCAGCTCGCGCGCCTCCTCCAACGGGATGGGGTACTCGAACTCCTGGCGGCTGACACCCAGGGTCGCGCTCTTGATGTTGATATTGGCCGAGTCCCCCTCGATACGCACCCGCACCGAGGCGTGCTTGGAACCCACCAGGTAGCCCTGGCGAAAACGGATCCCCTCGCTGGCCGCATCGCGCCAGCTCTCATCTGTTAACAAAAATTTTCGTTCAATCTCGGTGGCCATCACCACTCCCGTCATTCGACAATCTGCCCTATAGTAAGCGACATCGCCGCCAGAGACACGGCCCAAGGACACCATGAAACGCCGCTACGAAGACGCCAGCCCCTATCTCACCAAGGATGGTTCGACCATCCGTGAACTGCTGCATCCGGGGAGCCACCCGGAGGTCAAGAATCAGTCGCTGGCCGAGGCGCGGGTGCCCGCCGGTGGTGAAACCCTGCTCCACCGCCACCAGCGCAGCGAGGAGATCTACCACGTCACCGCCGGTGAGGGATGGATGACTCTGGATAACGAGCGCTTTTCCATCGGCGCCGGCGATAGCATCGCCATCCCGCCGGGTACGGCGCACAAGCTGGAGAACAGCGGTGAGGGGGAACTGGTGGTGCTCTGCTGCTGCGCGCCGGCCTATACGCACGAAGACACCGAGATCATCGAAGCCGCCGAATAAGGAAACAAGGTAAAGGAAATAGCGAATGGATATCGTCACCGCCATCTATCTGCTGGTCGGTGCCGCACTGCTGGCGCTGCTCTATCTGAACCTGGCCACCAGCCTTATCGTGCTGCTCAACCACAGTATCGCCCCCGGTACCAAGGCAGCACGTCTGCTGATCGTCTGGCTGCTGCCGGTAATCGGTTTCGCCCTTACCCTGCGCTTCTCCGAGCAGGCCAACGAGGGCCAGGTGCACCGCTGGCTCATCCCCGGCGTTATCGCCCGCTGGGTCTACACCACCGAGAACCGAAAACCGAACCCCATACGCGACGAGCGCGAGCGGCGCAGCGGCTGGGGCCGTTGATCAGGTTTTTGTGAAGAGAGCGATGGACTCCACGTGGGCGGTGTGCGGGAACATGTCCATCACCCCCGCCTTCTCCAGGGTGTAGCCGTGCTCGTTGACCAGTAGCCCGGCATCGCGGGCCAGGGTGGCGGGGTTGCAGGAGACGTAGACGATACGCTTCACCCCCAGCCTGGCGATGTGCGGGATGGCCTCCATAGCACCATCGCGGGCCGGGTCCAGCAGCACCTTGTCGAAGCCCTGCGACCACCAGGGCAGCTGCTCCACGGCCTTGGCCAAATCGGCGACGTGGAACTCGACGTTGTCGATAGCGTTCAGCTCGGCGTTCTCCTTCGCACGCTGCACCAGGATATCCAGACCCTCAACCCCCACCACCTCCTTGGCGCGGCGCGCCAACGGCAGGGTGAAGTTGCCGATGCCGCAGAAGAGATCCAGCACCCGCTCGTCCGCTTTCACCTCCAGCAGGTCGATGGCATAGGGGACCATCTTGCGGTTGATGTCGGTATTCACCTGGGTGAAGCCGGTGGGAGTGAAGTTGAACTTCACATCGAACTCGGGCAGCGCATAGCTCAGCTGGATCGACTCCGGCCACAGCGGCTCCACCGAGTCGGGGCCGCCGGGCTGGAGGAAGAAGCGCAGGTCATGCGCCTGGGCGAAGGCGATGAGCCTGGCCTTGTCCTCATCGTCCAGGGCATCAAGATTGCGGAACACCAGGGCGGTCTGGGTGTCATCCACGGCCACCTCCAGCTGGGCGATGCGGTTGCTCGCCTTGAGCGTGCCGATGAGCTCGCTCAGCTCCCCCAGGTGCTCGCCGACACTGGCGTGCAGCACCTCGCAGCGCAGCATGTTGACGATGTAGGGGGCGCGCTTTTCACGAAAGCCGATCAGTACCCGCCCCTTGGCGGCCACAT
>JBFFRO010000037.1:0-10426 GCA_041572995.1 Thiohalomonadaceae bacterium | reverse complement strand
CTTGAGGTGATCGCGGTCCAGGGCCGAGAGGGTGGCCGGGTCGAGGTGGTTGTCCGGCTCCTCGCCGGCCTGAATGCACTCACTCTGGTGGCGCAGGCGCAGGGTGTTGATGAACTCGTAGGCCTGGCTCAGGTCCTCGGCTCCCTGGGGGCTGATCGCCGCGGCCTGGGCGCAGGCCTTGAGACGGTCCAGGGTGTTGACCTGCGGCAGGCCTGCGGCCAGCGCCTGCAGGCGAGCAATATCGACGATGGGGATGGTGCCTCGCAGCTTCAGGTCAAAGGCGTGGGCATGCTCGCCACCGTGTTCCAGCAGGAAGTTGCGGAAGAAGCCCAGCGGCGGGCGGTGCTGCAGGGCATTAGATGCCAGGTGAGCGATAAAGATCCGGTTTTTGCTGGCCCTCCCGAGAATGTCCTGCTGCAACTGCTCGAACAGTTCACGCTCACCGGCGATGGCGCGCAGGTCGAAGAAGTTGCTGGCCAGCATCATTGCCTTGGGGTCGGGGTTCTCTATCCACTCGCGGAACAGCTCCTGCCACTGGCTGATGGAACGGCGCCAGCGGGGGGTGCGCGCCATCATGTCGCCGGGACAGAGGGGGAAGCCACAGCGCGCCAGGCCATCAGTGACCTGCTCGCTGAAGCGACGGAAGTAATCGCCGTGCTGTTTTTCATCGTAGTTATTGTCCAGCAGCAGGGCATTATCCTGGTCGCTGCCGACCCCGAGTTCGCGCCGTGCCAGTGAGCCACTGGCGACCCAGCAGTAGGCCACCGGCGGTGGGCCCAGCTCGCGCTCGGTGAGGGTGATGATCTGGCGGGTGACGGTGTCGGCGATGGCCGCCAGGGTCCAGCCCAGGTGATAGCTGTTGATGTTGCTGGCGACCAGGTGGAGCTGCACTTCGGGCAGCTGGCGGCTGAGTTCGGCCAGTTGCTCCAGCTGGTGGCTGCGGCGCATCTCCTCGATGAGGTAGACCGGGTTGCCGCTCTCGTAACGTATCAGGTCGCCGTGGGTGAGCAGGCCGATCAGCTGTCCCTCGCGCATCACCGGCAGGTGGTGAATATTGCTGCGCGCCATCAGCAGCTTGGCCTCGAAGGCGGGGGTGTCGCTTTCCAGGGTCTGTGGCTCAGCGGTCATCAGCTCGCGCACCGGGGTCTCCGCGGGCAGGCCTTGGGCCACCAGGCGCTTGCGCAGGTCCTTGTCGGTGAGGATGCCCAGCAACCGCTCCCCCTCGGTGATAACGATGGCCGAGACCTCGGCCTCACCCATGCGCTCTGCCGCCTGTTGCGCGCTGGCGCCGATATCGATGGTAGTGGCGGCGCGATCGATGAGGTGGCCGGCGGCGAGCTGCATCAACGAGCCCTGGCCCAGACCCTCCGCGGCGTACTCCAGGGTCGCCTCGCGCAGGCGCTCACTGCGATCACGCTGCAGGTTGCGTCGTAACTCGGGCTGCTCGCGATAGAGGGCGTGCATGGCCTCACAGGGGATCTGGTAGAGCAGGGTGTCTTCGCTGCAGTGGCCTGAGACCCGCTCCAACGGCGCCTCATCTTCACAGGCGTTGCAGTAACACTCGCCCTCGGCCAGCTTGCGCCACAGGGCGCCCTTGTCGTTGCGCAGTTCCACGGCACCCTGGCGCAGGATATAGAGCATGGGGATGTCGCTCTGCGGCGGGAACACGCTGCCGCGGCGCTGATAGGCGATGCTGATCGTGCCGGCCAGGCTGTACATGGCCTCGGCATTGGCCCCGCGGAAGGTGGGCAGTCCCTCAATAAAGTCGCGAATTTCCAGCAGCTCGATGTCCATGATGGTGACTCGTTGATGCGCTCGCTGTTTCAAGATTAAAGGTAAACGCTTCGGGTGAACACTCTTGGCGGAAAAGTCTTCACCGGAAGGGTTGGTAAAAGAACCGGGTCCACCACTTGGTGGACCCGGTAAGGCACTTCCTTACTAGGGGTTAGGGGGGCTAGTGGCCGCTGGCGGCTCCGGCACCACGCGGGATACGGATATCCTCGACCAGGTGCTGGATGTGCTCCGGAGGCGGCGCGGTGAACTTGGATACCGTGATGGCCACGGC
Organism: Thiohalomonadaceae bacterium; assembly: GCA_041572995.1. GTDB lineage: Bacteria > Pseudomonadota > Gammaproteobacteria > Thiohalomonadales > Thiohalomonadaceae > JBFFSW01. The sequence goes on along the minus strand of JBFFRO010000037.1, from coordinate 8,361 downwards.
AAAGTTCACAAGAGCACCGATGGCACCGAAGGCGTTCGGCGAAATGCCGAAGAACCAGTTGGGGCCCATGTCACCCAGGAAGGAGGTACCCGGGATGAACATAATGCCCTTGTGCTGGAACACGTAGAGCATGGTCACACCGATACCGGCGACCATACCGGCGATGGCGGCGGTGGAGCCGATCTTCTTGCCGAAGATACCCATCATCAGTGCCGGGAAGATCGACGCCGCGGCCAGACCGAAGGCGATGGCCACGGTGCCGGCGGCGAATCCTGGTGGGTGCAGGCCGAAGTAGCCGGCGGCGAGGATCGCACCGACCATGGCGATGCGCCCTGCCATCAGCTCGCTCTTCTCCGAAATGTCCGGCTTGAAGACACCCTTGAGCAGGTCATGCGAGATGGCCGAGGCGATGGCCAGCAGCAGGCCGGCGGCGGTGGAGAGCGCAGCGGCCAGACCACCGGCGACCACCAGGGCGATGACCCAGTCCGGTAGCTGGGCGATCTCCGGGTTGGCCAGCACCATGATGTCGCGGTCGACCTTGACCATCTCGTTGCCTTCCCAGCCGTACTCCGCGGCGCGGGCCTGCATCTCCGGGTCCTTGTCGTTGTAGTACTGGATGCGGCCGTCGCCGTTCTTGTCCTCGTACTGCAGCAGACCGGTGGCTTCCCAGTTGCGGAACCACTGCGGCACCTCGGCGTACTTCACGTTGCCTTCCACGGAGCCGACCTCGCCCACCTGGATGGTCTGCATCAGGTTGAGACGGGCCATGGCGCCCACGGCCGGGGCGGTGGTGTAGAGGATGGCGATAAAGACTAGCGCCCAGCCGGCCGATTTACGCGCATCGGCCACCTTGGGTACGGTGAAGAAGCGCACGATGACGTGCGGCAGACCGGCGGTACCGATCATCAGCGTCAGGGTGTAGACGAACATGTCCAACTTACCCGACATGGTGCTGGTGGTGTAATCCTTGAAGCCCAACTCGGTGACCACCTGGTCCAGCTTGTCGAGCATGGAGACACTGGAGCCGGCCACATCGGCGCCCAGGCCCAGCTGCGGCAGCGGGTTACCGGTAAGGTTCATGGAGATGAAGATCGCCGGTACGGTGTAGGCGAAGATCAGCACCACGTACTGGGCGATCTGGGTGTAGGTGATGCCCTTCATGCCGCCGAGAACCGAGTAGAAGAAGACGATGCCCATGCCGATGAACAGGCCGGTGTCGTAGTCGGTCTCGAGGAAGCGCGAGAAGGCCACACCGATACCCTTCATCTGGCCGATGACGTAGGTAATCGATGCCAGGATGAGGCAGATGACGGCGACGATGCGCGCGGTCTGCGAGTAGTAACGGTCACCGATGAACTCCGGCACGGTGAACTTGCCGAACTTGCGCAGGTAGGGTGCCAGCAGCATCGCCAGCAGCACGTAGCCGCCGGTCCAGCCCATGAGGAAAACCGAGGCGCCGTAGCCGTTAAAGGCGATGAGGCCCGCCATGGAGATGAAGGAGGCCGCGGACATCCAGTCGGCGCCGGTGGCCATGCCGTTGGCGACCGGGTGGACGCCGCCGCCGGCAACGTAGAATTCGCCGGTGCTGCCTGCGCGTGCCCAGATGGCGATGCCGATATAGAGCGCGAAGGTGGTGCCGACGACCAGATAGGTCAGAGTTGAAAGATCCATGTGTGATTCTCCCGTCAGTCTTCGTGAACGTCGTACTGACGGTCGAGCTCACCCATCTTCTTGGCATAGTAGAAGATGAGGGCAACAAATACGTAGATGGAACCCTGCTGGGCAAACCAGAAACCGAGCTTGTAGCCGCCGATCTGGATCGCGTTCAGGGGTTCCGCCAGGATGATGCCGAAGCCGTACGAGACGATGAACCAGATCGCCAGGCAGATACCCAGCAGACGCAGGTTGGCCTTCCAGTAGGCCGCCGCCTTATCGGGTGTGGACATGAGGTGGTCTCCTCTTGGTTAATGAATCTGGGGCTTGGGGCTGGGCCCGTATCCCCTCTTGTTGTTGTGCCGATGGCTGCCAAGCGCATCGGCAGCTCATCCCAAAATACCGTGAGCAAGAGTCATGCCGTAAAACAGAATAGTAAAAACAGTAGGTTATCTTTTTGTGACTGTCCATGTGTAACGATTGGTAACGTTTTCTGGGTTACGAAACGTAACGGTAGTAACACTGCCAAAGCGGCCGTCTCTGCCTGATATGATGGCGACAGAGATCACCAGTGCGGAGACCCCATGAACGTCAGTGACGCCCTCAGACAACGAAAGTCCGTCCGAGCCTATCTGGATAGACCGGTCGAGGAGGAGAAGCTGCGGCGCATCCTCGAGAGCGCCCGCCACGCGCCCTCCGGAGGCAACCTGCAGCCGTGGCATCTGGTCGTGGTCAGCGGCTCGAGCAAGCGGCAACTGCAGCAGCGCCTGGAGGCCGCCTGCCGTGGCGGTGAGTCGCCGCAGATGGCCTATGACTACTATCCCCTCGAGTGGCATGAGCCGTATAAGGGGCGGCGCCTTGCCTGTGGCCTGCAACTCTTCGGTGCCCTGGGTATCGAGCGGGGCGACAAGGAGCGCAAACTGGATCAGTGGGCTGCCAACTTTCGCGCCTTCGATGCCCCCGTGATGCTGCTCTTCTTTATTGACGCGGAGATGTCCACGGGCGCCTATATTGATATCGGTATTCTCATGCAGAGCATCATGCTCGCCGCGACCGAGGAGGGGCTGGCCAGCTGCGCGCAGGCGGCACTGGCCGAGTACCCGGATATCGTCAAGGAGGTACTGGGCTATCCTCAGGAGAGCGTGCTGCTGTGTGGCATGGCGCTGGGCTATGAGGACACCTCAGCGGTGGTGAATGGCTACCGAACCGAACGCGTGGCGGTGGATGAGTTCGTGCGTTTTGCCGGGTGAGACGGTGAGTGGCAAGAAAGACCTGATGATCTTCAGCTGCCTACTCCAGTACACCGGTTAAGGGAATTATCGGCGAACGCCTGCAATTAATCAGTGGATAACTCGGCTATTTGCATTGCCGTTGACTCCGGGCTTATAAAGGAAATTGAACCGTTTAGGAGACCTCTATGAAGATCGATACACTTGAAAGCCGGTCGGGTCAGTGGGAGTTTCTGAGCGAGAAGATCGATAGCAAGGATGGAGCACAGTTGGTCTGTGTATTTGGTGATACCGATACCTTCAAGGACCCCGCTCACTACCACGCCATTCGTGCACTCTACCCGCAGGCACACATCATCGGCTGCTCATCCTCCGGCCACGTCCTCGGTGAGGAGATCAGCCACGCGCCACTGGTCGCTACAGCGGTGCAGTTTCACAGCAGTCAGGTCAAGGTTTCCACGGTCGATTTCAACGAGGGTGATGACACTCAGAGCATGGTCAGCCAGATGGTCAGCGAGCTGGCGGGTGATGGGCTGCAGCACATCTTCATGCTCTCCGATGGTCTGCATGTGAACGGCTCGGAGCTGGTCAGGGGCATTAACGAGGTTACCCCGGTTCCTGCCAGCGGCGGCATGGCCGGTGATGGTGCCCGCTTTCAGGAGACCTGGGTTATTGGTGATGACGAGCCCCGCCAGAACCGCGTGGTGGCCATCGGCTTTTACGGTAGTAGCCTGAAGATCAGCAGTGGCAGTTTTGCCGGCTGGACCGAGTTCGGTGCCGATCGCACGGTTACGCGCTCGCAGGGGAATGTCCTCTATGAGCTGGATGGACAGCCGGCGCTGGAACTCTATAGGCACTACCTGGGCGAGTACGCCAGTGACCTGCCCAATAGCGGCATGCGCTTTCCGCTGAGCATTCGTGCCGGCGATGGTGCCCCCGAGGTGATTCGAACGCTGTTGGCGATCGACGAGGAGAGCAAGTCCATCGTTTTTGCCGGTGATGTGCCCGAAGGCTATACCGCGCGTCTGATGAAGCCGGATATGGAGGCCCTCATCGAGGGGGCGGGACGGGCCGCGGAGATGATCGACCGGGCCAACGAACAGGCGGCGCTGGCGCTGGTGGTTAGTTGCGTGGGGCGTAAGCTCGTTATGAGTCAGCTGGTAGAGGAGGAATTGGAGGAGGTGCAGTCGGTTCTCGGCGAAAACGTCCAGCTGGTCGGCTTCTACTCCTATGGTGAGATATCGCCATCGCACCAGGGCGGCATGACTTGCGACCTGCATAACCAGACCATGACCCTCACCACCATTTATGAACAGTGATGGTCTGACCCCATGCGGCGCGTGATGACCGGGGCCCTAAGTCTATGATGCATAAGCTGGCACAGCGACACTTGCGGCGCGTCTATGGCAAGGGCATCGATATCGACAGTCTGGATCCTAAAATCCTTGAACTAGTGGAACTCTTCTCCCAGACCTACAACGAGTTGGTTGAAGAGCGGAAGTTCAACGAGCATTTTCTTGAGTTGAGCTCCAGGGAGTTGAACGAGGCCAACCGGGAGATGCGCAGGAAGAACGAGGACCTGAATCAGATCGTCGAGGAGCGCACCCACTCGCTCAAGGAAGCGTTGGTGCAGGCGGAGGAGGCAACGCGCGCGAAAAGTGTTTTCCTGGCCAATATGAGCCACGAGCTTAGAACTCCGATGAATGGCATTCTCGGGGCCAGCGAACTGCTGGCCTCATCGGCTAGTGATGATGAGTGCAAGCAATACGCGCTGACCATTAATCGCAGTGGCAAGGTGCTGCTTGCGTTGCTGGATGACCTGCTCGATTTTTCCAAGATCGAGGCCGGAAAAATGGAGCTGGTTGAAGAGGCCTTCGATCTGGACGGTATGCTGGGACACCTGCGTGATCTGTTCAAAACACGTGCCGACGAGAAGGCCATCGATTTTGTCATCGATAAGGCGCCCGGTGTTGCCGGTCAGATCCTCGGCGATGAGATTCGCATACAGCAGGTGCTGACCAACCTGCTGTCGAACGCCTTTAAATTCACCGAGCAGGGAAAGGTCGTTCTTTCGGTAAAAAATGGTGCCGAGGCGGGGCGCTTACGTTTTGAGGTTAGTGACGAGGGTATCGGCATCCCTGGCGATCGCCAGGGACTGCTCTTTTCCAGCTTTCAGCAGCTCGAGTCTTCCACCTCGCGCAAGTATGGCGGCACCGGACTGGGGCTGGCCATCAGCAAGCAACTGGTGAACCTGATGGGTGGAGATATCGGGGTGCAGAGCACAGTAGGTAAAGGTGCGTGTTTCTGGTTTGACCTCCCTTACGCTGAGGTAAAAGAGGCTCCACAGAAGAAAGAGTCTATTGACGATGTCGAAGGGACCTTCGCCAATGGTGGCTATCGAATCCTGCTGGCCGAGGACAACAAGGTCAATCAGATGGTCGCCAGAGGCATGCTGAAAAAGCTGGGGTTGACCGATGTCGACGTGGTCGACAATGGCAACAAGGCGGTACAGCAGTTGATAGTCAGTGACTACGACCTAGTGCTAATGGACCTGCAAATGCCCGAGTGCGATGGCATCGACGCATGCCGACAGATCCGCGGCGGCATGGGTGAGGACGGCCTGGGCGTTAAGGTCAGAAACCCGGAGATCCCGGTGCTGGCTCTCTCCGCCAACGCCATGCCCTCGGATGTCGAGGCCTGTATGGCGGTGGGCATGAACGGGCATGTGAGCAAGCCTATTAGTATTCATGCCCTCGCTACGGCCCTGGGTGAGTGGCTGAAGGCGTCGTGAATCATGAGCTTAGCGTTTCTTGGGTATGCCGCAGCGCTGCCGTCTCTCCCACAGTGTTTTGCGACTGATACCGAGCTGGCGGGCCAGCTCGGTCTCCGTCATCCGCCCCTCGTTTTCCTGCACGAAGTTGATGAAGTAATCATCGAGTGACATCGATGGTGGACGCTGGGTTTCGTCGCCAATGCGGCGATCGTTCCCTGCGGGTAGCTGGGCAACATCAATGCACTCGCCCTCGGCGAGGATCACCGCACGCTCGATGGCGTTCTCCAGTTCTCGAACGTTGCCGGGCCAGCTGTACTGCCTCAACCATTGCAGGGCATCGCTGCTGAGGCTGAGCGGCGGACGGTTAAGACGCTGGCAGCTGCGCTGCAGCAGTTGCATGGCGAGGGTGGTGATGTCATCGCCGCGCTCACGCAGCGGCGGCAGCTGGATCTCGATAACGTGGAGGCGGAAGTAGAGGTCTTCACGGAACTCCCCATCACGTACCATTTGCGGCAGGTCGCGGTGGGTGGCAGCGATAAGACGCAGGTCCACGCGTCGTGACTGCGTGGCGCCGACCGGGCGTATCTCCCCCTCCTGCAGAACGCGTAGCAGCCGTGCCTGTACCTCGGCGGGAAGCTCGCCCACCTCATCGAGAAACAGGGTGCCGCCGTGGGCCGCCTCGACCAGACCGTGGTGCTTGTCGACGGCACCGGTGAAGGCCCCCTTCTCGTGGCCGAACAGTTCCGACTCGATGAGGTTCTCGGCGATGGCCGCGCAGTTGACAGTAATCAGCGGTCCATCCCGGCGCGGACTCTTGTCGTGCAGGGCACGGGCCACCAGTTCCTTGCCGGTGCCGGACTCGCCGAGGATCAACACCGTGGTGTTGGTCGGGGCAACGCGTTCTATACGCTGGAACACCTCGTGCATCGGGGGGCTGTCACCGATGATCCCCTCCACCGGGTAACAGTGGGCGAGATCCGATTTAAGAGCGCTGTTCTGGCGTTGCAGATTACGCTGCTTCAGGGCCCGTTCAATGGTCAGCAGCATCTCGTCATGATCGAAGGGCTTGGCAATATAGTCCACGGCGCCGAGGCGCATTGCTTCCACCGCCGAGCGCACGCTGGCATAGCTGGTCATAATCACCACGGGGACCTCGCTGGCACGGTTGATCACCTCGGTGCCGGGGGCGCCGGGAAGGCGCAGGTCGGAGAGGATGAGGTCGAAGTTGTCGAGGCGCTGCTCGGCCTCGGCCTGCTCCAGCGACTCGGCCTCGGCTACCTGGTAGCCGTTGCGGCTGAGCAGGCGCTGGATGCTGCCGCGAATGATCGCCTCGTCTTCAATCACCAGTATCTGTTTCATGATGTGCTCTCGATCGCGGGCAGCCGCAGGATAAATGTGGTGCCCATCTCGCTACTTTTCAGGCTGAGGCTGCCACCGTGCTGCTTAACGATGCTGTAGGCCAGCGGCAGGCCGAGGCCGGTGCCCTCGCCGACGGACTTGGTGGTGAAGAAGGGATCGAACACCTTCTCCTGCAGGGGTTCAGGGATACCATGACCCTGATCCGTAATGCTCAGCTCGACTCTCTCACCGTCACGCCGTCCGCTGATGCGCAGCTTGTCGCCGGGGGAGGAGGCGTCGCAGGCATTGGAGAGCAGGTTGACGAAGACCTGGATCAGTCGCTGTCGATCGCCCTCGACTCTCAGCGGAGCGGCGCAGTCGATATGGGTCTCCAGCTGCTTGCCGCTACGGCTCAGGCGTACCAGCTGCAGCGCCTCCTCGATGCAGGCGCACAGCTCCACCGCCTCGGGTTGGTGTTCGTGCAGGCTGCCGCCGTGGCTGAAGTTGACAAGTGATTGCACGATATTGGAGATGCGCTGGGTCTGCTCAAGGATCTGCTCCAGTCCCTGCTGTCGGAAGGCGCTCCCCTCAGGTTCCTGTTGCAGCTCCTGCGCCAGGCAGGCGATGCCGGTGACCGGGTTGCCGATCTCGTGGGCGACGCCGGCGGCCAGACGACCGATGGAGGCGAGCCGCTCACTGTGGGCCAGCTCCTCTTCCAGGGTGTGTAGTTCGCTCAGGTCCTCCAGCAGCACGACGCTGCCGGCACCCGCCTGTCCGGCACCGGGATCGTCGATCGCGGACTTGTGCAGATTGAGCACGCGGGTCTCCCCCTCCAGCTGAAGCTTGAGGTGGCGCAGCTGCGCCTCATCGCTGTCGAGAAAACCTTCGAGCAGCTCGCCCCAGGGTGCGGGGAGTTCGGTCAGCGGCAGGCCCATCCAGTCGTTGGCATTGAGGCCAGTGAGTTGCTGCATGGCACTGTTCCAGCTCAGCAGGCGTCGTTCCGGTCCCACGCTGCAGACCCCCAGCGGCAGATCCTGCAGCACCTGGCGGTGGTAACGCCGCAGGTTGTCCAGCTCAGCGGCGAGGCCGCGCAGGCGCAGGTTGGAGGCCTCCAGCCGGTGCTCTACGAACTGCATGGTGTCGGAGAGGGCGTGGCGCGCACGAGAGTCCAGGCGCAGCTGTTCATCGACGATCATGCGTGCCAGCAGCGGCCCGACCAGACCGGATAGGTTGCGTTCGATCTGATCGCGCAGACGCGCCAGGTCGGCACTGCGCAGCTCTGAGTGAATCAGGCCCAGATCGCTGAGGGCGCGGTCCACCTCGTGGCGGGCCATATCTTCGCCGATCAGGCGGGTCAGCTGGGCCTCG
>JBFFRO010000036.1:0-10429 GCA_041572995.1 Thiohalomonadaceae bacterium | reverse complement strand
CGGCGCTACCCTCGCCTTTCTGGTCGCCCGCTACCTCGGCGCCGAGTGGGTGGAGAAAAAGAGCGGTGAGCGTCTCGCCCGCATCCAGGCCGGGGTGGAGGCAGAGGGATGGCGCTTCGTCGCCTTCACCCGACTGGTGCCACTGTTCCCCTTCAACCTGCTCAACTACGCTCTGGGACTAACCCGCATCCGCCTGCTCCACTACATCATCGCCAGCTACCTGTGCATGCTGCCCGGGGCCATCGCCTATACCTACCTGGGCTATGCCGGACGCGAGGCGGTGGCAGGCAGCGAGGGGATGATCCAGAAGGGACTGCTGGCTCTTGCGCTGCTGGCGCTGGTCGCCTTCCTGCCGCGGTTGATCCAGCGGCTGCGTAAAGGAGAGAATGGGGCCGGTAACGAAAGCTAAACGGAGTTAGCTATGCCCCACCTCTGCAAACGACTGCTCATCGCCATCCTGTTACTGCCCCTGCAACTTCAGGCCGCCGGTTACTACACCTGGACCGACGACAACGGCGTAACCCACTTCACTGATCGCCCCCCGGCCCAGAGCCAGCAGGAGGTCACTCAGGGTGAAGTCAGCGTACCAGCGGTGCGCGATGCCCCCGGTTACCGCCTGCCCAGCTGGGGTGAGGTCAGGGATCGCCCGACCGGCGCCTCCGTGACGACGAAAAAGGTGGTCATCTACACCACCCAGCGCTGTGGCTACTGCAAGAAGGCCAAGGCCTATATGCGCGCCAACAATATCCGCTTCACCGAGTATGACGTGGAGACCAGCGACAAGGGCAAGCGCGACTACCGGCGCATGGGCGGCAGCGGGGTGCCCATCATCATGGTCGACAACCAACGTATTAACGGCTTCAACCAGTCCCGACTGGCACGCGCACTGGGACTTTAATCGCCGGGGCACTTGCCGACACCGGCCGCTTGCCCAACAATAGCGGCCTATGGCCAAAGCCCCCATCGAAACCCTTGTTCCCATCCGAGGCCCGCTGCTGCGCGGTGAAAATCGCGTGCGCATCGCCTTGGTGGGTAAGCCCAACAGCGGCAAGTCCACCCTCTTCAAGGCGGTTTCCGCCACCTCGATCCAGAGCGGTACCCTGGCCGGCACCGATCACGGCTACGAGGAGTGCATGGTGCAGGTGGGGCTGGATGAGGCGAGCCTGGTGGATTTGCCGAGCATCACCTCGCTGCACCACCTCAAGCGTGAGGACGAGGTTGCCCTCAAGTACCTGATGTGGGGCGATGAGCGACCGCTGGTGGCCACCCATGAGAGAGAGGGCCCCGCGGCGCCACTGCCGGCCCCCGATGTGCTGATCCAGGTGGTCGATGCCACCGCGCTGGAGAACCATCTAGAGCTGAGCCTGGAGCTCTCTATGCTGGCCCGGCCCATGGTCATCGCCCTCAACCGCATGGACGAGGCGCGGGAGAAGGGCCTGCACATCAACACCCGCCTGCTGAGCGAGAAACTGGGTATCCCGGTGGTGCCTACCGTGGCACTGATGGGCCATGGCCTGAGCAAATTGTTCCAGGCGGCGGTGGAGGCGGTACGCCAGCGTGCCTGCCCGCTGCACATGGCCGCCAGCAAGCATATCTGCGAGGCGGTAAAACCCCTGGGCGAGGCGCTGCACCGCGCAGACCTGCTCACCGCCTTCCGCGTTCCCCACCCCTTCCTGCTGATGCAGGTGGCCGCCGGGGATCCCTACTTCCTGGAGGAGATCGAGCAGCACTTCCCCGAGCAGGTTCCGCAGATCACCCAGCTGCGCCGCCAGGCCATGGACTCGCTACCGCGGCCCCTGCATGAGGAGTTGCAGGCCGATCGCCACCACCGATCGGCGGTGCTGTTCGAGCAGGTCAGCCGGGTCGGTGCACCACACCAGGGGCGCGGCTGGACCTACTGGATGGACGAGTTGTTCCTGCATCCCCACTGGGGACTACTGGGCAGCCTGACAGTGTTCGCCGCGGTGCTCTTCGTGGTCTTCGAGGTCAGTGCCTGGCTGGACTCGATGACCGCCGCTCGCCTGATCGATCTGATCAGTACCTGGCAGCCGCACTCCACCACCGGGGTGGTGGCGCGCGCGGTGACTGAGGGCCTCATCGGCCTCATCGGCATCGTTATCCCCTACATGATTCCGCTGGTGATGCTGCTGGTAGCACTGGAGCAAATGGGTGTCATGCAGCGCATCGCCTTCGTCGTCGACCGAGGCTTCCACCACATCGGTCTGCACGGCGGGGTCGCGGTCCCCTTCCTGCTGGGGCTGGGCTGCAACGTCCCGGCCATCTCTGCCGCTGCAGCCTCCAGCAAGGGGCGCGAGCGGGTGGTCGCCTCGCTGCTGATCACCTTCGTCCCCTGCTCGGCCCGCTCGGCGATCATCCTTGCCCTGGCCGGCAAGTACCTGGGGGGCATCGGTGTCTTCGCCATCTTCGCCCTCACCGTTATCGTCATCGCGGTAATGGGGCGACTGCTGACCCGCCGCTATCCCGATCCGGCCCCCGGTCAGGTGCAGGATATCCCCGCCTACGCCACTCCCCAGTGGGGCGCGCTGCTGGCCAGCACCTGGGAGCGCACCCAAGACATTCTCACCATCGTCACCCCGCTGCTGGTGGGCGGCAGTGTGCTGCTGGCGCTGCTACAACACTATGAGGCCGACGCCATCATCAACACCGCCCTGACGCCCATCACCGACTGGTGGCTGGGGCTACCGGTGGTGCTGGGTATCCCCATCCTCTTTGGTGTGCTGCGCAAGGAGCTCTCGCTGCTGATGATCTTCCAGGCCCTTGGCAGCGAGGAGCTGGCGGGGCTACTGGACTGGGTGCAGATCACCACCTTCCTCATCTTCCTGACCTTCTACGTGCCTTGCGTCTCCACCTTCGCGGTGATGCTCAAGTTGCTGGGCCGTCGCGAGGCCCTCTTTTCGGTACTGCTCTCGGTCAGCGCGGCACTGGTGGTGGCCGGGGTGGTGCGGCTGCTGCTGGAGCTGGTACGGCTGCTGACCTGATCCCCCTGACCGTCAGATATTCACCACCTTGCATTATCCTAGAGATGTACTAGGTTATAACCCTGCACTACGATGAGTACGTCGGGGCCCCGACATATCACACTGCAGTCATCCTGACTCTGTAACGATATGGAGGCGGTACCCATGCGCTCACTACCACTGCTTGTTTCCCTATCAGTTCTCTCCACCGCGCTTCTGGCCGGTTCCATGTCCCCCAACGAGGAGGAGATGAAAGCGGAAAAGATCGCCCGTGCCCAGAGTGCGGCCCACCCCGATATCAGCCGTGATGCCACCATCGTTGATGTCGACGGCACCGTACTGAAAAAAGGCAGCAACGGCTGGACCTGCATGCCCGGCACCAAACCGGGCGACAATCACCCCATGTGTAACGATGGGCTGTGGGCCGAGGTAATGAAGGCGGCAGCCAACGGCACAGCCCCCATGGTCGACCGTGTTGGCATCTCCTACATGCTGCAGGGCGACTCCAACGTCAGCAATTCCAACCCTGCCGCCACCGATCCGAATAACGGCGATGTGTGGGTGCAGGAAGGCCCACACCTGATGATCGTGGCGCCGCGCGAGACCCTAAAGGGGATCCCGGACGATCCCTATAACGGTGGCCCCTACGTGATGTGGCGGGATACCCCCTATGCCCACATCATGGTTCCCATCCGCAGTACCAACTAACGGAGGTAATGACCATGGCTCGCTATTACATCGATTGCCGCGATTACCCTAGCGACATTCACTGCTCGGTGGCCCTCTCGGCCGACAGCAAGGAGGAATTGCTGGAGGCGGCCCTGCAACACGGGACCAAGGTCCACGGCTACGTAGACACCCCGGAGTTCAGGGAAGAGATGCTTTCGTCCTTTAAGGAGGGGACGCCGCCGACTTAGGAAAACAGGGGCGGGGAGGACAGAAGTCATCCCCGCCCGGCCATAGTGATGCACCCTCAACCAGTGTGAACAGGGAGGGCATAGCATGCGTTACGATCGGAAATTTCTCATTTGGGCCCTGGGCTACGCCGTCCTCGGCATGTGCCTGGGGATCTATATGGCCGCCTCACACGACCATGTTCAGCATGTCACCCATGCACACATTATGCTGGTCGGTTTCGTGGTCTCACTCATCTACGCGGTGATCCACCGCCTGTGGCTGGCGGCCAGTGATACACCGCGTCTTGCCCGAATACAGTTCTTCGTTCATCACACCGGCGCCATGACCATGTTCAGCGGCCTGCTGCTGCTCTACGGTAACATCGTCCCCGGCGAGCAGATCGAACCCCTGCTGGCTGGTGCCTCACTGGCCGTGCTACTGGCCATGGTGATGATGTTCTTTATGGTGCTGCGTCCAGAAACGGACGCGGTTAAGCTCCGGAGCCAGGCCGACGAACAGAAGGTCAAGGAACCCGCCGGCAACGCCTGAGCCCCTGCCCGCCCGGCTCATGCCGGGTAGGGCAAACGCTCCATCAGGTAACAGAGGCAGTCCTGACGAATCACCGTCTTGTTGAGGGTGAGCATGGATGGCATCACCGCGGCACGGGTGTAGAGCCCGCCATCACGCAGTTCGAAGTAGTCATTGGCAACGTTACGTCCCTCCCCGTTCCAGGCATCCAGCCCCACCCCCGTGTCGTTAACCTCGGCCAGCAGGGTACCGGAGGGAAGCTCTCGGAAATTAAAGCGGTCCAGATCCTCGGGAAAATGCAGTTGAGCATTCGGCTCACCGAAGCCGAAATCCACCGCCTCCGGCACCTTGACCGTGGCCACGGTGTGGAACAGATCGATGTCGTGGGCGGGCACCTCGTGCTCGGGGAAGTGGTCCAGATGCAGGGCGGCCTCCACCAGTTCGCGGGCATGCTCGGTGCCACGCCCCTGCCCCACCTTGCCGCACTCCACGGTGACCGAGGGGCAGATCCGGCTCATCGCCAGCGAGGCGACCCCCTCGGGCTGGGTGAAGTAAACCACGGTACGACTGAACAGCCGCGCCAGGTGGAAGAACTCCCGCTCGCGGCGGTTAATACAGGCGTAGTGGGGATTGAGGCCGGTGTTGTTGTGGATATCGATGGCGGCGAACACCTCGCGCTCGCGCATGGTCTCGATCACCCGCGCCACCATGTGAGCCTCGGGGGAGTCGCCACCATTCCAGACCCGGTTATAGTCGAGCTGTCCATCGAGGCGACGACGACCAGCGGCGGCGGCCTCGACGTTACCGATAAAAATCGAGAGCGCACGCGGCAGCGGTTTCTCTGCATAGTCACGCAGCAGATCGCGCAGCGCCTCCCAGCCGGTATCCTCGTTACCGTGCAACAGCACCGAGACAAACAGCGGCTCGGGACGTGCACCCGGCAGGTGGATCAGTGCCGGCCCCTGGAGAAAGGGCAGCAGCTCCTGGGCACGACACTCAAGCAGCCCATCGGGCAGGTGATCAAACTCTTTTAGCATGGTTTTCCGGTTTGTCTTCAGAGCGGCCAGTCGTGTACCGGCAGGCCACTGTTCTGTTGTTCACGATAGGCATTAACCAGCGCGGCGTTGTCGCTATTACTATTACCGCCATAACGCTCGCGCCAGGCCAACTGCCAGGCGGCGCCGGTACGCCCGCTCTGCAGGCGTGCCTCGATAATTCCCATATAGTCGTCGATATCCGCACGTGCCACCTCCAGCTGCTCCAGGCCTTCCCGGGCCTGGGGCAGCAGGCGCTGCAACAGATCTCGCATGCGCCCCTGCGCTCCGCCCAGCCAGTGGACATGGGCATCCAGTCCGTAGCGTGCGGCCTGGTAGAAGTTGTCGCGCGCCAGGGCAAACTCCAGCGCCGCCTCCGGCGGCTCGGGCGATTCGGCCAGGGCGCAGGCCAGGCCATAGAGCAGCGCGGCGTTGGCCATGGTGTCGGCGATACTGGGCCCGGCGGGGATCACCCGGTGCTCGATACGCAGGTGCGGCGTGCCATCCTCATCGAAGCCGACCAGCGGACGGTTCCAGCGCCAGATGGTGCCGTTGTGCAGGCGCAGGTGCTCCAGCTCGCCCTCCACATCGCTCAGAGCCACCGGCAGCAGAATTGGGAAATGGGCCCGGTTCTCCTCGAACACCTCCTGCAGGCTCTGCCGGGCGTAGCCGCTGCCAAAGCTGACCCGCCTGAGCGGACCGTAGGCGGCACTGGCGATGCCGCCCACGGCCACCGCCTGCTCGAACAGCGGAATACGGGTCTCGGCCCATAGCCGTTTGCCGAACAGCAGCGGCGAGTTGGCACTAATGGCCACCATCGGCGCGGAGAGGATCTGCAGGGCGTTGTAGTAGCGAACCGCGCGGGCCGCATCCACCTGAAGGTGGATCTGGAACGAGGTGGTCGCCGCCTCCAGCATGACATCACCGTGCAACGACTCCAGCACCTCCTCGCCGTGGATGGAGAGCTCCAGCGGCCGACCCTCACGCAGCCGCAATACCTGCTCATTGAGGGCACGGTAACGCTGCATGGGAGACATATTTTCCAGCACCAGCTGGTCGGCGCTCACCGTCGGCAGCGAGCCGATCATCAGCAACTCCGCTCCCAGCTCGGCGGCGGTGGCCCGACAACGCCCCCAGTTACCCTCCAACTCCCTGTGCATGCGCCGCAGGGCATCACCACCGAGTGCCAGCGGGGTACTGTTGAGCTCGATGTTAAAGCGAGAGAGTTCCGGGCTGACCAGGGCATCGTCGTTCAGCCGCTCGAGGAAGGCCTCATTGATCGGTAACGGCATGCCGCCGGCATCCACCAGCCACGCCTCCAGCTCAAACCCCCCGACGCCGTGGCGATGCGAGAGTGTCCCCTGGGTATGCCACTGGGCCAGTAGCGCCGTCTCGGCATCCAGGCGACGAGCGAAGGCCTCGAAGTCCTGCTTGCGAAAACGCCCCCCCTGTATCTCCTGTCCCATCAGGCCGACCTCCGGCCTGCCTGGCGGGCAGACAGGCGCTCATCCAGTTCGGCCAGGCGCTCGGGGGTGCCCACATCCAGCCATTCGCCGCGGTGCATCAGGCCGCTAACCCGCCCCTGTTCGACCGCCTCACGCAACAGCGGTGCCAGGGGGAAGCGCCCGGCCTCGCAGTCGGCGAACAGTTCAGGGGAGTAGATGCCGATTCCGCTGAAGGTGTAGCGGCGATCGTTACTGATTCGGCCCGCCTGCAGCCCGAAGTCGCCGTCGGGGTTATGCCCCGGATTCTCCACCAGCAGCAGGCTCGCCAGGTCACCCTCCCCCAGCTGCAGCGCCTGGGGGTCGAAATCGCACCAGATATCGCCATTGACCACCATAAAGGGAGCCTCGCCCAGCAGCGGCAGGGCCTGGAAGATGCCACCGCCCGTCTCCAGTGCCTCGGACTCTGCCGAGTAGTGAATACTCACACCCCAGCGGGAGCCATCACCCAGTGCAGCGACGATCTGCTCACCCAGATGGGCGTGGTTGATCACCAGATCACACAGCCCCGCCGCCGCCAGGCGTTCGATATGGTGGACGATGAGCGGTTTGCCGCCGACGCGCAGCAGGGGTTTGGGGGTGTGGTCGGTGAGAGGGCGCATGCGCTCGCCACGCCCCGCCGCCAAAATCATCACTTTCATAATAATGAGTGTCCCGCTTACTCCCCGACGAAGCAATAGCCCCATGGCGATTGTCCAAAATGTGACCTTGGTCGCGCCCCTGCAGCGCTCCCATCCCTATGATTTCATTACCCTGTCAATTTTTATGAGGTGCGCCATGTCACTGGACAACCGCATCACCCGATACCTGGATCGCGAAGGCATCCCCTATCGCCTGATCGAACACCCCAGCGCCCGCCCCGAGGCCGCCATGGCCGAGGCCGGTCTGCCCGCCGACAAACTGCTGCGCGTGCAGGTGTTGCAGCACCGCCAGGGGCTGCTGGTTGCCGTGCTACCGGTCAACTACCTGATCGACTTCGTAGCCCTTAACGCCCGTCTCGGCAGCCGCCCGCGACCGCTGCATGCGGGGCAGCTCGACCGCCTCTTCAGTGACTGCGAGGAGGGCTGTGTGGCCCCCTTCGGCGCCCCCTACGGTCTCAACACCGCGGTCGATGAAGGCATCGCCGCCATGGGCGAGGTCTATATCCCTGCCGGCGACACTCGCCACCTGCTGGCCATCGACGGCGCGCAGCTGGCGGCCATCGGCAACAACCAGCCGCTGGGACGCATCAGCCACCGCCCGATCCCCGACAAGGCCCGACAGACCCCGAGCCGCTCGGAGCGCGCCCGCCGCCGCAGCGAGGCGCTGAAACAGCTGCCGCCGCTGCCGCTCACCGGCCGCCGCCTGCTGATGTTGCGCAACAGTGCCGAACCCGATGTCAGCAAGCTGGCCGACATCGTCGCCGAGGACCCCTCGGTCAGCGCCCAGCTACTGGCCTATGCCCGCTCTGCCTACTTCGGCTATGGCGGTCGCATTCACGATGTGAGCGATGCCATCACCCTGGTGCTGGGCTACGACATGGCCCTCTCCACCGCTATGGCACTGACCGCCGCCGCACCCTACAAGCTGCCCCATAGCGGCCGTCTGGGCCTGGAGAACTACTGGCGCAGCTCGCTGCTCGGCGCCACTCTGGCGCAAAGCCTGGCCGCTCGCCTGCCGCGAGACCGTGGGGTGAATCCCGCCCAGGCCTACCTCACCACCCTGCTGCGCGATATCGGCCTGCTGGTGATGGGGCAGGTCATGGAGGAGGACTACCGCAAACTGGCCGAGGCCGCCGAAAAGCACCCGCAGGTGCCTATCAGCCGCTTGGAGAAGAGTCTGCTGGGCTTCGGTCATGGCCAGATCGGTGGCTGGGTGCTGCGCCGCTGGGAACTGCCCGAACCGCTATCCGTGGTCGCCGCCGAGCACCACAACCCGGGCTATAGCGGCGAGCACGCCGCCTATGTGGCCCTCGCCCAGCTGGTGGACGCCCTGCTTGAGAATGCCGAGGAACTGCCGGCAGCGGCACTCGAACTGCTGGATATCGATGCCGAGACCGCACGTCACCGCGCCGCCGAGCTGCTTGACGGCAGCGCCTCACTGGCTGGCTATGCCCGTCAGCTGGCCGCCTGATACTTGACCATTAGAGTCGGCTAATTTACCTTTAGCCTCATCACCGACGGCGCCCCAGCCCAGTCTGGCGGCGCCGTCGCCGTTTATGGTCGGATCAGGAGTTTTCACCATGAGCCTCACCGAAGAGCAACAGCTAGACCTCAACAGCGGCATCACCGCCTTCGAGTCCAAACACTTCCAGAGCGCCATGCAGCTGCTGCGCCCGCTGGCCGAGGCCGGCGAACCCGAAGCCCAGTACCGCGTGGCGATGATGATGATTAACGGCCTGCACGGCCTGCCGGTTCCCGAGGAGGGAGGGCGCTATCTGGAGCTGGCTGCCGAACAGGGCCATGCCATGGCCATGCACGGCGTCGGCTTCATGTACTACGAGGGCGAGGGTAAGGAAAAGGACCCGGCCAAGGCCGCCGAGTGGTTCCGCAAGGCGGCCGCCCTCGGCCTCAGCGGCTCCATGGTCACCCTGGCGATGATGTACCAGGAGGGCAACGGGGTGGAGCAGGACCTCGACGAGGCACGCCGCCTCTATACCGAGGCCGGCTTCGAGCCCTCGGAGATGGGCCTGTAGGCGCCGCATGCGGGCGTGGCGGCCCAATATTTACTTTTTCGCCGACGACTTGTAGGCTCATGCCTACACCATGAATAGCCATATTCATGGGGTGAGCCCATACCCATCACTCTGTTAAACGGGCTCGTGATAGGGAGATCACCATGCCGTCGTTGCGTTTCCTACTGCCTATATTCCTGCTGTGGCTCTCTGCGCCGCTGTCGGCTGAAAGCTTCGATATCACCCTCGACGACGCGCCCCTAGAACTGAAACTGGGTCGCCACCTCGGCCTGTACGAGGATGCAGAACGACACTACAGCAGCGACAGCCTGCCCGCTCGCGACCTGTTCCACCCCCATCCGCGTGACAACATCAGTCTCGGCTACAGCAACTCTGCCTGGTGGGCTCACTTCCAGCTGCACAATCCCGGCGAGCAGACACATCGCCTGCTGCTGCGCCAACAGTATCCGCTGATCGACGAACTGGACGTGGTGGTGGTCGACGAGCGCGGCAACCGCCAGGTCTTTCACACCGGGGACAGCCTGCCCTTTTCCCAGCGCGAAATCGCACAGTCCAGCTTCCTCTTTCCACTGGAGGTCGCCGCCGGTGAGCGCCTGGTTGTCTACACCCGCTTCCACTCCAGCGGGCCGGTCAACATCGCCCTCACTCTCTACGATCCGGTAACCTTCACCACTAGGCAAGAGAGCGAAAGCCTGATCAAAGGGGCCTATTACGGCGGCATGCTGGTGCTGGTTTTCTACAACCTGTTCCTGTTTTTCGGCGTACGTGATCGCAGCTACCTTTACTACGTGATCTACGCCAGCAGCTACGCCGTCT
>JBFFRO010000035.1:0-10474 GCA_041572995.1 Thiohalomonadaceae bacterium | reverse complement strand
CCATTCCCGGTATCCGTCTCAACGAGTACGACGAGAACGAGCGTAATAACTACCAGTACATCGTCGCCGAGGTGGACCGTGAGGTGACCGGCATCGAGCGCGACCTGCTGCAGCGCGGACTGCAGGAGGAGGGGATCCTGGTGCGCCGTTATTTCTATCCCGGCTGTCACCGCATGGAGCCCTATAACTCCTACTTCCCCCACGCTGGGCTTCTGCTGCCGAGGACCGAGGCGCTGCTGGAGCGTGTGCTGACCCTGCCGACCGGAAGCTCGGTTAGCGAGGAGGAGATCCGCCGGGTCTGTTCAGTTCTGGCGCTGCTGGTCGATAACGGTTCCATG
This sequence comes from Thiohalomonadaceae bacterium, assembly GCA_041572995.1. Taxonomy (GTDB): domain Bacteria; phylum Pseudomonadota; class Gammaproteobacteria; order Thiohalomonadales; family Thiohalomonadaceae; genus JBFFSW01. The sequence continues at coordinate 10,136 of JBFFRO010000035.1, read as the reverse complement.
CTTCAGGCGCGATTCAAGTAGTACTTAGCCTTATACATACACACTGACGAGAGTGGTTGGACGAATGGACGAAGCGGTCTATCTCAATATCGGCTGTGGCAAGCAGCTCTTCGATGGCTTTATTAACATCGACCTGGATGAAAACGCTGACCTGCAGCTGGACGTGACCCAGGGGTTGCCCTTCGATGACCGCGCCGTTCAGGGCATCTACAGCGAACACTTTATCGAGCATATCAACCAGGGCCAGGGCCACACCTTTATGCGCGAGTGCGCCAGGGTGCTGAAACCCGGTGCCAAGATTCGTATTGCCACCCCGGATCTGGATGCCATTGTCGCGCGCTACGACAGCGAGGACTGGCTGGGCAGTGGCCTGCGCCGTCACGGCTTTGAGTGGGTCGATAACCCCTGCGAGGCGCTGAATATCAACATGCGCGAGTGGGGCCACCAGTGGCTCTACAATGAGACCGAACTGCTGCGCCTGGGCACCATGGCGGGCCTGCGCTGCCTTGGTCGACAGGAAATCAATGTCAGTAGTGACGCGATGCTCAGCGACCGTGAAACGCGCCCGGAGTCGCTGCTGATCCTCGAGTTTGAAAAGCCGGAGCGGCAGCTTGCCGAGGATGCAGAGCCCCTGGTCAGTATCCTCATCCCCTCATACAACCCGCGATTTTTCTCCCAGGCACTGCGTAGTGCGATGGAGCAGAGCTATCGTCGGCTTGAGATCCTGATTAGCGACGACTGCCCCACGGATGCTATCCAGCAGATCGTCGAGGATGTGGCCGCAGGTGATGCGCGCGTTAAATACAGCCGTCGCGAAGATCGTGGTGACCCCCGCAAGAACTACCTGCGCCTGTTCGAAATGGCCTCGGGCGAGTTTATCAAGTACCTCAACGACGATGACCTGCTGGAGGCGGACTGTGTCGAGCAGATGCTCAACGCCTTCCGCAAAACACCGGATATCACCCTGGTCACCAGTAATCGCCGCTTCGTTGATGACCGCGGTGCGGTTATGGACGGTCCCTCCGATATGGTCCGCTTCGTCCCTGACGATCAGGTCATTAAGGGGGAGAGTCTGGCCTCGTTAATCTGTGCGCTTAAGGTTAACTATATCGGTGAGCCGACCACGATCATGTTCAGGCGCGATGACATGACCGGCATTCGCCCTGATGCGTTCACCTACGGAGGGGAGGTGTTGCGGGGTATCGGTGATGTGGCCCTGGCCACCAACCTGATGGGCATGGGCGATGTGTATTTCTGTGGCCGCCCCCTTAGTCACTTCCGCCAGCATGAGGAGCAGCACCAGCGCCAGGAGGGCATGCTGGAGAAGAGTCTGGCCTCATGGGTTAAGTATGAGCGTCATGTGCGCCGTTTCGGCTACCACGTTAGCAGTGAGCATATGTCGCTGCGCTGGCGTCTTCCCGAGGACAGTTTCTGGCACAGCCGTACGCTGGAGCGTAACGTTCCGATCACCCTGGAGGAGTCCTACCAGGAGTGGCGCGAGAAGCACTTTATCCGTGAGACCGATGTGCAGGTGCTGGTCACGCGCATGGTCGAACAGTGGGGCTACCAGCCGAGCATCCACCTGGTGATCTGTGCCGGGGAGGGGGACGGCGCCCTGCTGGCCAATACCCTGGATTCACTCTCCTCACAGGCCTACTCCGCCTGGGGGCTGACGGTGATTTCGACTGGAACCACGCCGGATCCTATCTTCGATGAGTTGCCCAACCTGGAGTGGCTGCAGGTCGATGCCAACCCCAGTAGCTACCTCAACCAGGTCGCCGATAGCTCGACTACCGACTGGATGGTGGTGATGGAGGCGGGTGCGACGCTTGAGCCCACCACGCTGCTTCGCTTTGCAGACCGGGCAAGCTTCTTCCCTGGGAAGTTTTTCTTCTACTGTGATGAGGACGTGCTCGACGAGGGGGGCAATTACCACTCGGTGCACTTCAAGCCGCAGTTCAGTCTCGACCTGTTGCGCTCCTCGGCCTATATGGGCGGCTTCTGTATGGTTCGCCGCGAGCTGATTGCCTCGGCCGGCGGCTTCACCGAGTTGCCGGGCGTGAGCAATCACGATATGGCCCTGAAGTTCTTCGAGCAGTACGGTGCCGAAACCTTTGTACACATTGCTGATGTGCTCTATCACAAGCCCGATAGCGAGCTATCCGAGGCCGAGCAGCAGCAACTCGATAGCGACAGTTTGCTGATCCTCAATCAGCACCTGCAGCGGTGCGGTATCGATGCGCGGGCCATGATCGGATACGAGCCGGGGGGCTTCCGGGTCCAGTATCATCATCCGTCCCAGCCTCTGGTCACGATTATCATCCCGACCAAGAACAACCTGCCTCTGCTCAAGGGCTGTATCAGCAGCCTGCTGGAGAAGACCGAGTACCCGCACTACGAGGTGCTGGTGGTGGATAACGGCAGCGACGACGCCACTCTTCTCCAGTACTACCAGGAGCTGGGTTCAGCCCAGGATTCCCGTGTTCGAGTGCTCTATTACAACCAGCCCTTCAACTACTCAGCGATGAACAACCTGGGGGTCAACGAGGCGACCGGCGACTATGTGTTGCTGCTTAACGACGACACGCAGATCATTCAGCCCGAGTGGTTGGGGCGGATGATGGCCCACGCCCAGCGCGATGAGGTTGGTGCGGTGGGTGCACGTCTGTTGCATAAGGACTCCACCATTAATCATGCCGGCATCATCGTGGGTATGGTGGGGTCAGCAGGTCACCCCGGCGCCAACCACCCGTTCGAGAGCCGCGATATTTTCATGGGACGGGATAAGCTGGAGCAGAACTTCTGCGCGGTGATGGGTGCCTGTCTGCTGGTGAAGAAGTCTCGATACCAGGAGGTGGGCGGCCTCAACGAGGTTGAACTGGCCGTCTCCTATAACGATGTGGACTTCTGTCTGCGTCTGATGCAGGCCGGATACAGTAACGTCTATACCCCGTTCGCCACCCTGATTCACTACGGCTCCTTTACGCAGATCCGAGAAGGGGCCGCAGATGAGGCCAAGATTCAACGCCTGATTGGCGAGCGTGATTACATGTTCGAGAAGTGGCTGCCGCTGCTTGCCGACGACCCTTACTACAACGAGAACCTGGCCCTGCGCTATACCGATGTGGTCGCTGATAGCCAATTGCCCCTGCGTTGGGAGCGCTGCATCCACGACCGCAGTCGCATCGTCGGTCTGCCGCTGACCGATTCGGCGGTGGGTGACCTGCGTGTGATCGCCCCGCTCAATGCCCTCGATAACACCGGTGCGGTACAGACGATGTGCGCGCCGCCGATGGAGGGCAGTGCCACTGCGGTCAGTCATCCGCCTTCGCTGGTCGAGATGGCACGCCTCAGCCCGGACGTGCTGCTGCTGCAAAGCGGTACCCACCCCCACCAGCTTGAGGCCGTTGAGTACTACCGCAAGTATCTCAAAGAAACCTTCATGGTCTACGACCTGGAGGACTACAAGTTCGCGCTGCCCGAGGGGCACCCGCAGTTCAGCGTCTATCCCAAGGACATGCGTGATCGCCTGCAGCGTTCACTCAACCACTGCGATCGCCTGCTGGTCTCCTCCGAGCAGTTGCTGGATGACTACCACGGCATGATCGACGACATCCGCTATGTGCCCAACTACCTCTCCCGCCTGCGCTGGGAGGGGCATGAGTCGAAGCGCCGCCGTGGCAAAAAGCCCCGTGTCGGTTGGGCCGGCGCCCAGCAGCACCATACGGACCTGGCGATCATCGCCCCGGTGGTGAAGGCGCTGGCCAACGAGGTGGAGTGGGTGTTCATGGGCATGTGTCTGGATGAGCTCAAACCCTATGTCAGCGAAGTGCACTCGGCGGTGAGCTACTCCCACTACCCGGAAACCCTGGCGGCCCTGGACCTCGATCTGGCCATTGCCCCCCTGGAGCAGAACATCTTTAACGACGCCAAGAGCAACCTGCGCCTGCTGGAGTTCGGGGTGATGGGCTGGCCGGTGGTCTGCACCGATATCGCCCCCTACCGTTTTGCCAATGCGCCGGTGAAGCGGGTGAACAACACCACCGAGGCCTGGATCGAGGCGATCCGCGAGCGGATTCATGACCTTGATGCGGCCCATGCCGAGGGGGATCAGCTGCGTGAGTGGGTGCTCGGAAACTTCATGCTTGAGGATAATCTGCAGAATTATCTCAATGCACTGATGCCGGATTGATAGATGTCCGGCAAATAAAACTTAAATAAAACAGTGTGATAGTTCGGTTTTTTGGCGTCGGTAAATTTTTTCAAAAAATCGCTAAAGTCCCCCTGTATTCTGTCGATAACTCCCCCAACAGTGATGGAGGCTGAGTTGCTCAACCATCACCGTGGGGCCGGCTCAGAGGTATGCATGGCCCGGCCTTAATCGATATGAATGGAGGACTACGCCATGCCAATGGTAATCAACACCAACACGCTGTCGCTGACTGCCCAGCGTAACCTGAGCAAGACTCAGGGGGACTTTCAGACTGCCCTGCAGCGTCTCTCCTCCGGTCTGCGTATCAACAGCGCCAAGGATGACGCAGCCGGCCTCTACGTGGCTGAGAAGATGACCGCCGATATCCGCGGCCTTCAGCAGGCCCAGCGTAATGCCGCTGACGGTATTTCCCTCGGCCAGTCCGCTGAGGGTGCCCTGGGTGAGATCGGTAACAACCTGCAGCGTATCCGCGAGATCGCCGTGCAGTCCGCCAACGCCACCGTTGAGGACCGTACCGGTCTGCAGGCGGAGGTCGATCAGCTGACCCAGGAGATCTCCCGCATCATCGACACCACTGCCTTCAACGGTACCCAGCTGCTTGACGGGACCGGTGGTGCGCTGACCTTCCAGATTGGCCAGGATGGCGTAACCGCCCACCAGGTGACCGTGGGCACCTCCAACCTGACCGTGCTGAACTCCTACGCCGCGCTGACTGCCACCGGCACCGTGGATGTGAGCACCTCGGCCGGTGCCTTCGCGGCCATCGCCAACGTCGAGCTGGATATCCAGACCGTGGCCAGCTCCCGCGGTACCTTCGGTGCGGTGCAGAACCGCTTCGAGGCGGTCATCTCCAACATCGGTAACTATGTGGAGAACCTGAGCGCTGCCCGTAGCCGCATCATGGACGCCGACTTCGCCGCCGAGACTGCCGCTCTGACCCGTGCGCAGATTCTGCAGCAGTCCGGTATCGCCATGCTGGGCCAGGCCAACCAGGTGCCACAGAACGCCCTGGCCCTGCTGCAGGGCTAGTCGCGTAGCGCCGCCTGGCGGGCGAGGGGGAGGGGCTTCGGCCTCTCCCCCTTTTTCTATCTATTGATGTGGATGGCTAGCCGAAAGCCTTCGCCAGGTACTCGATTTTTTGCTATGGTTGCGTGCCGGCTTGATAAAATTTATGTAAAACAGTCGGTTAGAGCATGAAAAAAATTGCCTATTGGGCCTAAAGTTATCCGCCCGGGGGACGCTAAGCAGGGTGAGAGCGGTGAATATTCGATTGACGAATATATCCGCTAAACACAACCCCGGGGGGTTGTAGCCACAGAGGCTCCTCCCCGATGCTTTGGAGAAACACCATGGCCATTGTTATCAACACCAATGCCCTCTCTCTGACTGCTCAGCGTAACCTGAACAAGACCCAGAACGAGTTCCAGACCTCCCTGCGTCGCCTCTCCTCCGGCCTGCGTATCAACAGCGCCAAGGACGATGCCGCTGGCCTCTACGTGGCCGAGAAGATGACCGCCGATATCCGTGGCCTGCGCGCTGCCTCCCGCAACGCCGCTGACGGTATCTCCCTCGGTCAGGCTGCTGAGGGTGCCCTGGGTGAGATCGGTAACAACCTGCAGCGTATCCGTGAGATCGCCGTGCAGTCTGCCAACGCCACCGTTGAGGACCGTACCGGTCTGCAGGCTGAGGTCGACCAGCTGACCCAGGAGATCTCCCGCATCATCGATACCACCGCCTTCAACGGCACCCAGCTGCTGGACGGCACCGGTGGTAGCCTGACCTTCCAGGTTGGCCAGGATGGTGTGACCGCTCACCAGGTGAGCGTGGCCACCTCTAACCTGACCACCCTGGGTTCTTACGGCGCCCTGACCGCGACCGGCACCGTGGACGTCAGCACCTCCGCTGCCGCTTCCGCCTCCATCGCCGCCGTTGAGGCGGATATCGGTAGCGTGGCCAGCTCCCGCGGTACCTTCGGTGCGGTGCAGAACCGCTTCGAGGCGGTCATCTCCAACATCGGTAACTATGTGGAGAACCTGAGCGCCGCCCGTAGCCGCATCATGGACGCCGACTTCGCCGCCGAGACTGCCGCCCTGACCCGTGCGCAGATTCTGCAGCAGTCCGGTATCGCCATGCTGGGCCAGGCCAACCAGGTGCCGCAGAACGCCCTGGCCCTGCTGCAGTAAGCCACTGGCATGGATAAGGCAATGGTGCCTACAATGGAATGAACGGATAGGGTTCGGGGCTAGTGCCCCGGACCCGTCCCCCGTTCTTTCGGAGGTGATTTATGGCTATGGAAGTCAATAACTCTATCTCTGCCGAGGTCTTGCAGATGGCGGCGGCGCGCAAGCCGGTTGCCACGGGTGAGCAGCGTCAGGCGGTTAAGGCCGCCTCCACTGATAGCCGGGTACGCCAGGATGAAACGGCGGCCAGCAAGTCTGGGGACAGGAAGTCAGAGCAACAGCGCGCCAACGAGCAGTTGCGTGAGGCGGTTGCCGAACTGAATGATCTAGCGCAGAACATCAGCCGGTCCGTACGTTTTAATGTCGATGACGAATCCGGCGGTATGATTATCAAGGTGTTGGACTCGAAGACCGAGGAGCTGATTCGTCAGATCCCTTCGGCCGAACTCTTGGAGCTCTCCAAGCGTATCGAGGAAAATGCCGGACTGATCCTAAAGACCAAGGCCTGACGGCCGATATAGTGGTTAAGAGGGGCTGATTCGTATGCCCCACAGAGGGGACGTTAACAGATGATTAGTTCACCAGGCGTAGGTAGTGGCCTTGATATCAAGTCCATCATCTCCCAGCTGATGTCGCTGGAGCGGCGTCCTCTGGACGCTCTGGAGAGCAAGCAGCGTCTGTTCGAGAGCCAGTTGAGTGACTACGGCAAGCTCAAGAGCGCCCTCTCGAGCTTCCAGGATGCAATGCTGGGATTGAACTCGGTTAGTAAGTTCCAGGTTCACTCCGCCACCAGCAGCAACCAGGATGCTTTTACTGCCAGCGCTGACGAGACCGCTAGTGTCGGCAGTTACAGTATTAATGTGACCTCGCTGGCCACCAGTCACAAGCTGGCCACGAGCACCTTCACCGACAGCGCCACTGTTGTCGGGACCGGTGACCTGACCATCGACGTGGGAGGCAATGCCTTCACCGTCACGGTCGACGGCACCAACAACACCCTGGCGGGCATTCGTGACGCCATCAATAGCGATGCCAACAACACCGGTGTCAACGCCACCATCATTAACGAGGCCGGTGGCAGCCGTTTGTTGCTGACCTCCAAAGAGACCGGCGCGGCCAATGCCATCACCGTCTCTACCGTTGATAGTGACCTCAACAACACCGATGCCGCCGGGCTCTCCCAGCTGGCCTCAGGCAACCTGACCCAGGTGACCGCCGCGGCGGACGCCAGCCTGACCATTGATGGTTTTAACATCACCAGCGCCAGCAACCAGGTGAGCGGTGCGATCACCGGTGTCACCATCGACCTGCTCAAGGCCACCGATGTCGGCTCCGGGTTCGATGGTTCCGGCACCCTCACTATCGGTCGTGATACCGAGGCGGTGAAGGAGTCGGTGCAGGGCTTCGTTGATGCCTACAACGAACTGAAGTCGCAGATGGATACCTTCTACAACGGTAACCTGGCCGGCGACTCCACCCTGCTGAGCATCGAGCGTCAGATGCGCGCGGTCTTCAACAGCCCCGCGAGTGGCATTACCAGCGCCTATAACTACCTCTCCGAGGTGGGCATCCACACTACCCGTGATGGTGACCTGGAACTCGATACCACGGAGCTGGAGACAGCCCTTAGTGGTGACTTCGCCGGTGTCGCTGCGCTGTTTGGCGACAGCAGCGCCGGTGTCGCCGCGCGACTCGATACGGTGGTCGATGAGCTGCTCAACCCCGGTGGCCTGATTATCACCCGTACCGAGGGGCTGGATAGCCGTATCGACAGTATCCAGGAGCGCATCGACCAGATGGCGGTGCGCCTGGAGACCGTTGAGCGCCGCTACACCAACCAGTTCAGCGCGCTTGATGCGATGGTCGGGCAGATGAACTCCACCAGCAGCTACCTGTCCACCCAGCTCGCTGGCTTGATGTAATCCAAGCTACAGTTCTACTCAGGGCCTCCCCCATACCGGGCCCACACCAAATGAGGTATTTGAATCATGAACGCCAATGTTCGCAGCGCCATCAGTCAATATGGTAAGGCCGGCACCCAGAGCGTGGTGGAAGCCGCCGATCCCCATCGCCTGATTCAGATGCTGATGGAGGGGGCGCTGGACAAGATCGCTATTGCCCGCGGCGCCATGGAGCGCAACGATTTCGCGGTCAAAGGTGAGCACATTGGCTGGGCCGTCTCCATCATCAACGGTCTGCGTGGCAGCCTCGACAAGGAGTCCGGCGGCGAGGTGGCTGAGAATCTTGACGCCCTTTACGAGTACATGGGCCGCCGACTGATGGAGGCCAACAGCGCCAACGACATCACCATGCTGGATGAGGTCAGTGGCCTGCTGCGTGAGATCAAGAGCGGCTGGGATTCCATCCCCGACGATGTCCGCCAGGACTTTGCCGCCCAGCGCGGTGCCGAGCGTCCGCGCCCGCTCAACGGCAGCGTGCAGGTCTAACCCCCGTGCCGCTCGCCCCGCAACGCCGCGAACAGTGGCGTGCCATCGAAGCACTCACCGATAGGATGGAGGCGGGTATGGCCGAGCAGGCCTGGGGGGATGTGGCCGAGATCGAACTGGAGCGCCGTGCCCTGATGGAGCGCTTCTTTGCCCAGCCGGTGGTTGCTGCGGAGAAGGAGGAGTTGGCGCAGCTCATTCGATCCCTGATGGATCGCGACCGCGCCATCACCGAACAGGGGCTGCGTGAGCGCGATGCCATCGCCGCCAAGATCGGTAACGTGCAGACCGGCCGTCGTGCCGTTCAGGCCTACGGCGACAACCAGCGACTCTAGCTCTCCCCCTCTCGTCATCATTTCGTCGCCATCCCCCCCCTTATTGTCGGATTAATAACGACAATATTTTGACATTCCTCTCCCGCGCCGTTACTCTCGATACAGGCTAATTGCTTGAATCACTGAGTTTTTGTCCGCGAATCGGAAGGGAAGGTCTATGCCCGCTGAGCAGGTCCTGATTGTAGAAGCTGATGCCGACAAGGCTGTGCAGTTACGGGCCATTGTCGCCTTTCTCGAAAGTGGAGAGGTGAGCACCGCCGCTCCCGGCCAGTGGTCTGGCTATGATGCAGAGGCTCTGAAAATGATCCTCCTCGCCGGGTCCGCTGACAGCGCTGCCGAGGCAACAGCTCTGGCCGCCTGGGCGCCGCGGGTACCGCTGTTCCTTGTCGGAGGCGAGGGGGAGTTGCCCGAGGGGGTGCTGGCCCGCCTTGATGAGCCGCTCTCCCAGGCACAACTGCTCAGCGTCTTCCATCGTGGCGAAATCTATCGCCAAAGCGCCAATCCCCACGAGAGTAATGCCAAGCTGGCCCAGGTGCTGGTGGGTAACAGCCCGGCCATGGTCATGGTTCGCCGCCTCATTGAGCAGGTGGCCGATTCCGAGGCCAATGTGCTGATCCTCGGCGAGTCCGGTACTGGTAAGGAGGTGGTGGCCAGTGCCCTGCACCATCTCAGCTCGCGCCGTGAACGCCCCTTTGTTCCGGTAAACTGTGGCGCTATCCCCGGCGATCTACTGGAAAGTGAACTCTTCGGCCACGAAAAAGGTGCGTTTACCGGTGCCATCACCGCCCGCCAGGGGCGCTTCGAACTTGCCGAGGGGGGCACCCTGTTTCTGGATGAGATCGGTGACATGCCGATGCCGATGCAGGTGAAACTGCTACGGGTGTTGCAGGAGCGAACCTTCGAGCGGGTCGGCTCCAACAAGCCCATTAGCGCCGATGTGCGGGTGGTCGCTGCCACCCACCGT
>JBFFRO010000034.1:0-10732 GCA_041572995.1 Thiohalomonadaceae bacterium | reverse complement strand
GAGTACATCTCCAGCGCCCAGGCGCTGGAGGAGTTCCGCACCCTCTCCGGTTTCGGCGAGGCGCTGGAGGCCCTGGAGGAGAACCCGCTGCCGCCGCTGCTGGTGGTGCGCCCCGCTCTGGGCCACAACGACCCCGCCTCGATGGACGCCCTGCGCACCGAGCTGGAGCGGCGTGCCGAGGTGGAGCTGGCCCAGCTGGACATGGCCTGGGTGCAGCGGCTCTACGCACTCATGGATATTGGCCGTCAGGGGGTGATGATCCTTGCCTCCCTGCTGGCCCTGGCAGTGCTGCTGGTGGTGGGCAACACCATCCGCCTGCACATCCAGAACCGTCGTGAGGAGATCGTGGTGACCAAGCTGATCGGCGGCACCGATGCCTTCATCCGCCGCCCCTTCCTCTACTCCGGCCTCTGGTACGGTCTCTTTGGTGCCCTCATCGGCGCGGCCCTGGTGGAGTCCTCGCTACTGCTATTGCACGCCCCGGTGGCCCAGCTGGCCGCCCTCTATCACAGCGACTTTGCCCTCCAGGGCCTGGACCTGCTCACCGGCGGCGGCCTGCTGCTGGTTGGCATGGGGCTGGGGCTGTTCGGCTCCTGGCTGGCGGTGGGGCGCCATCTGCGCGATATCGAGCCGACCTGATCGGCCCAGGGTCGCCGCGAATAACCACTCGTCGGGTAGGGAATACCGCCCATCCTCCCCCGCTTGTCCACACCAACGGCCCTGGCGCAGAATCGAAGCTCAAGTGTGGATTGCCACAACTCATAGCGAGCCGGTGATTCAGGTAAGCGCGCCAGGGCATTCAGGGAAGAGCCATAGTCGCGCACGAGCACTCTCTACACGATAAAAAAGGACTCTCCATGGCGGACAGCCGCATTATGGTTGTCGAGGGCTCCAGCGTAGCCCGTGAACTGATCAGCCGTATCCTCGGCCAGCAGATCGAGGGGGCAGAGATCACCGCCTGCGCCGGTGCCGAAGAGGCACTCCAGCACCTTGAGCAGCGTCACTACCACCTCATCACCACCGCCCTGCTGCTGGAGGATATGGACGGTCTGGAGTTCTGCCGGCAGATCCGCAACAGCCAGGACCACCACTACACTCCGATCATCGTCATCTCAGGCGACGCCGACTCGCGCCTGCTTAAGGAGGGTTTTGCCGCCGGCGTTACCGATTACTTCGACAAGAGCCTCGGCTACTCTGGCTTTGGCGAGTTCATCAAGGAGTTCTGCCATCGCAATACCGGCCTGGTGGGACGCGTGCTGTTTGTCGAGGATAGTCGCACCGCCGCCATGATCACCACCCGCATGCTCGAGCAGCACGGTCTGCAGGTGATCCACACCACCAGTGCCGAGGAGGCGTTGGAGATGCTGCAGCAGGCACGTGCGGAGGAGTCCGAGCCCTTCGACATGGTGATCACCGACTTCCACCTTGTCGGCGAGATGACCGGCGGCGACCTGCTGCACGCCCTGCGTACACGACTCAAGTACTCGCAGCAGGAGTTGCCCGTGCTAGTCATTACCGGCAACGACGACGAGAAGACCCAGGTGGAGGTGTTTCACGCCGGCGCCAACGACTTCGTCAACAAGCCGCTGGTGGATGAGATCCTGATGGCACGGGTGCGCTCACTGCTGCTGATTAAGCAGCAGTACGGCGCCCTCAAGCGCCAGGCCCGCGACATGGAGCGGCTGGCCAACTCCGACACCCTCACCCACACCTATAACCGCCGTTACCTGTTCGAGACCGGTAACAACTGGGTAGACGAGCGTCGTTCACTGGGGGTGATGCTGATGGACATCGACCACTTCAAGTCGATAAACGACACCCACGGGCACCAGTGCGGCGACCACGTCCTCACCGCGCTCGGCGGCCTGCTTAACCAGCACTTCGACGGCGATGGGCTGGCCGCCCGCTACGGCGGCGAGGAGTTCGCGGTGCTGCTGCCCGAGGCCAGCGCCGAGGCACTGCAGCAACGGGCCACCGAGCTGCGCCAGGCGATCACCGAGTTGCTCCCCGACGGCCTGACGGTCAGCGCCAGCATCGGCCTCTGCCACTCCCCTGCTCACCCGGAGAACAACCTGGAGAGCCTGCTCCACCTCGCCGACCAGGCCCTCTACACCGCTAAGGCCGAGGGACGTAATCGGGTCTGTCTCATTGAGAGTGATCGCAGTATCATTACCGTCTCTAGCAGTGCCTGACCCTGACTCAAGTGCACGGGAACCTGTCCGATAGCATCTGGTCAAAGGGTTGGCACTGCCGCCGCAGAGGCGGCGCAAACCCCCGTAAACCGCGGGGTTGCATATCCTGAGCGTTATGGTAGGTTATTGTTCATGGATAACGGAAATGAGGGATTGAAGAATGTCCAAGGCCCTTGAATTACAGCCTCTGGCCCCGATCAGCACTGGCAGCATCGAGGCCTACATTCAGAGCGTCAACCGCATCCCGGTGCTCAGCGCCGAGGAAGAGAAGGCACTCGCCCGTCGCCTGCGTGATCACAACGACCTGGAGGCCGCACGCCGCCTGGTGCTCTCGCAGATGCGCTTCGTGGTCCACATCGCCCGCAGCTACAACGGCTACGGACTGCCGCTGGCCGACCTCGTGCAGGAGGGCAACATCGGCCTGATGAAGGCGGTCAAGCGCTTCGACCCGGAGATGAACGTGCGTCTGGTCTCCTTCGCCGTGCACTGGATCCGCGCCGAGATGCACGAGTTCATCCTGCGCAACTGGCGCATCGTCAAGGTCGCCACCACCAAGGCCCAGCGCAAACTCTTCTTTAACCTGCGCTCCTCCAAGAAGCGCCTCGGCTGGTTCACCGCCGAGGAGGTGGAGAACGTCGCCAACGACCTGGGCGTCAGCAGCAAGGATGTGCTGGAGATGGAGTCCCGCCTCTCCGGGCACGACGCCACCTTCGATGCCACCCCCGATGACGACGAAGATCGCCGTGTCGCCCCGGCCCTGTACATGCAAGACAGCCGCTTCGATCCGGCCGAGACCACCGAGGCCGAGGACTGGGAGGCCAACAACCAGCGACGCCTGATGGCCGCCATGAGCGATCTGGACGATCGCAGTCGCGACATCGTCGCGGCCCGCTGGCTGGATGAGGACAACAAGGCCACCCTGCAGGAGCTGGCCGACAAGTACGGTGTCTCCGCCGAGCGTATCCGCCAGCTGGAGAAGAACGCCATGAAGAAGTTGAGGAATGTGCTGGTGGCGTAAGTCGCTGACATTCTCACGAAAAAACGGCCTCCTTTGTGGGGCCGTTTTTGTTTGTCATCAGGTAAAAAATAATGAAAATTGCCGAGCTACTCCCCAGCCTCTACCAGGAGATCGAAGCCGACCTGGAACGCCTGGGTCGCGAGGAGCTGCTGGCCCAGCTCCCTGCCCTCAAGCTGGAGCGCTACACCCTCAACGATGATGCCCTCTACCTCTACACCCGCAGCGGTATGAGCCAGGTTGCCGAGAACATCGACCTCAGCGGCATCCCTGGCATGCTGCTCATCGACCTCGACGAGGCCGGCCGGGTCATGGGTATCGAGGTGCTGGAGCGGAAGGATGTGATCGCCGCGCTTCAGTTGCTGAACATCACCCCGATGCCGAAGTGAAAGCGCGTATCGTTCCTCCCCTTGCCGGCCTTGGGCCAGAGGTGGAGCTTGTCCGGGATCACCACGGGATAGCGGTACTCAGCCTCGCCGACGGTGCCTAGCTGAATCCCCTGCAGGGTGCCGAGGACGGTCACCACCCGCCCCGGGGCGTACTCGCTGGCCTCCAGGTAACCGGGGTGACGGACGATGAAACGTCCCTGGGGCGGCTGCTCGCTCTGTAGCGGCCACTGCTCACCATCAAGCGGATAGGCCAGCACCTCCACCTGGGTGACATCGGTAAGGTTGGCGCTAGTGATAATCACCCCGCCCCACAGCACCTTGCTGCCACGCAGCGCCTCACCCTCAAGCACCGCCCGTTGGGGTGTCGCGGCGGCATCCACCCCCTTGGTTTCAAAACGCGGACCTCCGGCACAGGCACTCAGCAGCACGGCGGTGAGGCTCAGCAGGGCAATACGCAGGGACATGGGGCGAACTCCTCTCAATAGTAGGGGTGCCAAGGGTGGTACCAGGGGTCATAGTACCAGGGCCAGGGCTCATAGGGCGGCCCCCAGGGCGTATCCTGTACCGGCTTGGGCCAGAGGTGCAGGGTACCCGCTTCGACCACCGGGTAGCGATACTCGTACTGGCCGATATGCCGTCGCTCGATGCTGTCCAGGGTACCGGCCACGGTGATCATCCGCCCCTCCTCGTAGACCAGCGGGTCAATAAAGCGGGCGATGCGGACCAGGAAGCGGCCGTACCAGGCTGCCGCCTCCTCCACTGGCTCACCGCGCTTATCCAGCGGCAGGGCCAGTACCTCCAGCAGGGTATCATCGGCGCGATTGTGCAGGGCGATGATGCGCCCGCCCCAGCGTAGCGAGCTACCGATGAAACGCTGCGGTTCCGCCTGCGCCTCCTTGACGCTCAGGTCTCCCGGTGGGGCGATGCGGATCGCCTCCGGCGCCTTGCTCGCGCAGGCACTCAACAGCAGAGGCAGCAGTAGTATCGAAAGGCGGCGCAGGTCCATACCGGGGCTCCGTGGTGCATCCTCTTCCGATTATAGAATCATATCCTCGCTCAGCGCCTCTGCGCCGTACGCCAGAGTCGCCAACGGTGGGCCGAGACGCCGCTCGATGGCGGCAAGGTTGTCGCCCTGAGCGGCCATATCCGGGTCAAGGAAATTGGCGATCCAGCCATGCAGCGCGCAGCCAGAGCGGCGGATCGCCTCGGCGCTGAGCAGGGCATGGTTGATACAGCCCAGGCGCATGCCCACCACCAGGATCACCGGCAGGCCGAGGCAGCGGGCCAGGTCGGCCACCTCCGCCTCCACGTTCAGCGGCACCCGCCAGCCGCCCACCCCCTCGACTACCACCACATCGGCCCGGGCCTTCAGCGCGGCAAAGCGCTCGGAAATAGTCTCCAGTTCGATCGCCACCCCCGCCTCGGCGGCGGCGATGTGCGGCGCGATGGCCGGCTCGAAGGCGTAGGGGTTCACCTGCTCGTAGGGAATATCTAGCGAATTCTCGGCGATCAGCGCCTGGGCATCGTCATTGCGCAGCCCCTCAGCCGTGCGCGCACAGCCCGAGGCGATGGGCTTCATCCCCAGCACCGTATAACCCTGCCCCTTGAGCGCACGCATCAGGCGCACACTGACAAAGCTCTTGCCGATCTCGGTGTCGGTGCCGGTGATGAAGAAGCCCTCAGCCATGCCGCCCACCGATGTGATCGATGGAGACCCCCACGGCGCCGCCATCCAGCGTCTGCTGCGGCAACACACCAGCACCAAAGGCATGGCCATAGATCACCTCGTAGGTGGCCGGCAGCTGACCGTCGCTGCGACGGAAGGGCTCGTAGCCCTCGATGACCCCGCGCAGACTGGCCCCGGTGGTCAGGCCGCGCGGCCGCCCGGGGTTGACGTTGTGGGCGCCCAGCACCTTGAGGTCTCGCATCAGCCCCATGGCCTCAGCATAGGTGATGATGATGTCCTCGCGATCCATCACCGGGTCGAGCAGGCGGGCGCCGAGCATGGCATCGCCCACATCGTGCATGTCGTGAAAATGGTTAACGTGCTGATGTCCAGCATCGACCGCGGCCCAGGCGGCACGTAACTCCTTGAGGGTGTCGGGGCCGAGGCTGGAGAAGAGCAGCACCCCTTCCTTGCTCAGCACCCGGTTGAGCTCAGCGAAGGTCCCCTGCAGGTCGCCGCACCACTGCAGGGTGAGGTTGGAGATGACCATGTCGAAACTGTCATCGGCGAAGGGCAGCGACTCGGCATCGGCGCAGACGAAGTCCTGGCGGCGCAGCAGTTTCTCCTTGAATCCGCGCTTGCTGCGCGCCTCGCGCAGCATCCCCTCGGCCAGGTCCAGGGAGACCACCTTGGCGCCGGGGTAGTGCTGGCGCAGGCCACGGCTGACAAAGCCGGTGCCGCAGCCCAGGTCGAGAATACGCCGGGGCTTCATCGTAAACAGCGGCAGTCGCTCCAGCAGCCGCTCGCCCACCTCGCGCTGCAGCACCGCCGCCTCCTCATAGCGGGGGGCGGAACGGTTGAAGGAGGCGCGCACCCACTGCTTGTCTGGCACCGCGCTGTTGCTGTCCTCACTCATGCAGAAAACCTTTCACCGCGGCGACGAAGGCCTCGGGGTGGGAGATAAAGGGGGCGTGACCGGCCCCGGGAATGGATTCAAGGCGGGCATCAGGCATCGCCGCGGCGCTCCACTCGGCGGCGGCCAGCGGTACCAGGGTATCGCGCTCGCCGTGCAGCCACAGGCTCGGCTGGGTAATGCCGGGCAGCTGCGCGCGCAGGTCCGCATCACGCAGGATCGCCAGGCCGCCTGCCAGGGCCTCGGGCGAGGGCTCACCGTGGTCGAAGAGCGACTCACGCAGGGCGCGCAGTTCCTCGCGGCCGCGCTCCGAGCCCTGCGACTGCACGGCGAGGAAGCGCTTGAGGGTGGTGCGGTAATCCTGCTCCAGCGAGCGGGCGAAGCCCTCCAGCACCTCGGGCTCTAGGGCGTGGGGCCAGTCGTCGGCACGGGTAAAACGGGGCGTGGCGCCGACCAGCACCAGGCGCTCGATGGCCACACCGCGGGCAGCGGCGCTGAGGACGATGCGCCCACCCAGCGACCAGCCCAGCCAGTGGGCCCCCGCAGGCACCTCCGCGGCGATAGCGTCGGCGATGGCCTCCAGCGTGTAGTCACCGGACCAGGGGGCGCTACGGCCATGACCGGGCAGATCGACTACGTGCAGGCTAAACGCCTCGGCCAGCGGCTCCAGCACCGGCCCCCAGAGGCCGCCGTGCAGCCCCCAGCCGTGCAGCAGCACCAGGTCGGGCCCCTGCCCTATCCGCTCCACATAGAGGCTCATGCGCACGCCTCTAGGGCCGCAAGCAGGGCATCCACATCCGCCTCGCTGTGGGCGGCGCTCAGGGTGATGCGCAGGCGGGCGCTGCCCTCGGGCACGGTGGGCGGGCGGATGGCGGAGATGAGGATGTCACGCTCCAGCAGCCGCTCGCTCAACGCCACCGCCCGATGGTTATCCCCCAGCAGCAGCGGCTGGATGGCGGTGGGCGAGTCCATCAGCCCCAGCCCCAGCTGCTCGGCACCCTCACGGAAGCGCTGAATCAGCACGCGCAGCTGCTCACGGCGCCAGCCCTCCTCGTCCACCAGCCTCAGCGCCTCGTGCACCGCGCGGGCCACGGCGGGGGGCATGGCGGTGGTATAGATGTAGGGTCGGGCCTTCTGGATCAGGTGTTCGATCAGCAGCTCATCGCCGGCGACAAAGGCGCCGAAACCGCCCAGCCCCTTGCCCAGGGTGGCCATTAGCAGCGGCACCTCGGCGGCGCCGAGACCGAAGTGCTCGCAGCTGCCGCGGCCGTTCTCACCGAGCACGCCGATGCCGTGGGCATCGTCCACCATCAGCAAGGCGCCGTGCGCCTCGGCCGCCGCCGCCAGCTCCGGCAGCGGGGCGATATCGCCGTCCATGCTGAAGACCCCGTCGCTGACCACCATGCGCTTTTCGGCGCTCGCCGCCGCCAGCTTGCTCTCCAGCGCAGAAACATCGGCATGGGGGTAGCGGCTGAGGCGGGCACGTGCGAGTAGGCCGCCGTCCAGCAGTGAGGCGTGGTTGAGGCGGTCCTCGAAGAGGGCGTCACCGGCGCCGATGAAGGCGCTGATCGCCCCCAGGTTGGCCATGTAGCCGGTGGAGAAGAGCAGCGCCCGTTCGCGCCCGGTGAACGCGGCCAGCGCCTCCTCCAGCTCGTGGTGGGCACGGGAGTGGCCGGCCACCAGGTGGGCGGCGCCGGAGCCGACGCCGAACTCGTCGGCGCCGCGCTTGAGGGCGGCGATAAGGCGCGGGTGATTGGCCAGCCCTAGGTAGTCGTTGGAGCAGAAATTGAGGCGTTCGCGGCCATCGATGACGATGCGCGGCCCCTGCGGCGAATCGCTGAGGCGACGACGGCGGTAAAGCCCCTCGGCCTCGCGCTGCGCCAGCTCGGCGCTCAGCTCATCACGCCAGCTCTCAGGCAGGCTCATGGACCTGTTCGGTCTGGATACCGAGTTTCTCGAACAGCGCACGGTCGCGGTTGGTGGAGGCGTTATCGGTGGTCAGCAGCTTGTCACCGTAGAAGAGTGAGTTGGCGCCGGCCATGAAGCACAGTGCCTGCGCCTCGTCGCTCATCTCCTCGCGACCGGCGGAGAGGCGCACGTAGGACTTGGGCATGAGGATGCGAGCCACGGCGATGGCACGAATGAA
The DNA here is from genome assembly GCA_041572995.1 of Thiohalomonadaceae bacterium. Taxonomy (GTDB): domain Bacteria; phylum Pseudomonadota; class Gammaproteobacteria; order Thiohalomonadales; family Thiohalomonadaceae; genus JBFFSW01. Next base: position 2,411 of record JBFFRO010000034.1, on the reverse strand, counting down.
CTCGAAGGGGTCGATGTCACGGCTCTCGGCCAGCTGGTCGCCGATAGGGGTCCCCTTCACCGGCACCAGCTTGTTGATCGGCACCGAGTCCGGGTGCTGCTCCATGTTGGCCAGCTCCTGCAGCAGCAGGGCACGGTCACGGCGGCTCTCGCCCATGCCGAGGATACCGCCGGAGCAGACGTTAATGCCCGCCTCGCGTACCCGCTTGAGGGTCTCCAGGCGGTCGTCAAAGGTGCGGGTGGTGACCACGTTGCCGTAGTACTCGCGCGAGGTATCGAGATTGTGGTTGTAGTAGTCCAGCCCCGCCGCCTTGAGCTGGGCCACCTGCTCGGCCTCCAGCATGCCCAGGGTGACGCAGGTCTCCATGCCCATGTCGCGCACCCCCTCGACCATCGCCACCACCTTCTGCATGTCGCGCTCGTTGGGCTTGCGCCAGGCGGCGCCCATGCAGAAGCGCGAGGCGCCGTTGGCCCTGGCCTCGGCAGCCGCCTTGAGCACCGTCTCCACCTCCATCAGCGCCTCGCGCTCGATGTCGATCTCCTTCTCGTGGTGGGCGCTCTGCGAGCAGTAGCCGCAGTTCTCGGCGCAACCGCCGGTCTTGATGTTAATGAGGGTACTCACCTGCACCTGATTGGGGGTGAAGTGGGCCCGGTGCACCTCGGCGGCGCGAAACACCAGCTCGTTGAAGGGGAGGTCGTAGAGGGCCTGCACCTCCTCCAGGGTCCAGTCGTGGCGCAGGGTGTCTACACTGAGTTGGGGGGCGGCGGCGCTGCTCATGGAGGAGATAAGACCTCTTTATCAATAGGTGGTATTCGCCGCGAATCTTCCCATAAACAGGATGTTTGTCAAATCATGGAAGAGCACACGGTTTACAACTGGTTAATAACCATACAACACTTCGCCTGCCCACCCCGCTGCGCGCTCTGCTCAGCAGAGGGTATGTCGGGGCTGGAGCTCTGCACTGGATGCGCCGACGAACTGGCGCGCATCAGCACTCCCTGCCGTCTCTGCGGCCTGCCGCTGAAGGGCGATGCGCAGGGGCTCTGTGGCGAGTGCCTGCAGCGCCCACCACCACTGGCGGGCAGCCGCATCCCCTTTCGCTATGCCGCGCCGCTGGATCGCCTGCTGCAGGATCTCAAGTTCAACTCTCGCTTGGCCCGCGCGCCGCTGCTGGCCTCGCTCTGGCTGCAGGGGCTGGGCAGCGACAGCCCGTTGCCCGAGCGTATCATCCCGGTCCCGCTGCACCGGGAGCGGCTACGTGAGCGGGGCTACAACCAGTCACGCGAGCTGGCCCGTCATATCGGCCATGAGCTCGGCATCCCCGTCGATGAGCGCTGCTGCCATCGCCCGCGCGCTACCGAGGCCCAGTCGCGCCTGAGCGCCGGTGAACGACGGCGCAACCTGCGCGGTGCCTTCGCTCTGAAGGGGAATGTAGAGGGCGTGCGCCTGGCGATCGTCGATGACGTGGTCACCACCGGTGCCACTGCCTTCGAGCTGGCTCGAGAGCTCAAGCGCGGCGGTGCGGAGTCGGTGGTGTTATGGGCAGTAGCGCGGGCGCTGCCGCCGGGGAGGTGATCTCACTCCTCCTTTGCCGCCCGCAGTGCCTCGATCCGACCCTGGGCGTAGCGGCGCAGCTTGGCGTTCAGGGCACGGCTCTCTGCAGCGCGACGGTAGGCCTCCATGGCCTGCTCACCCTGCTCGGCCCCCTCCAGGGAGATCCCCATTCCCAGCCACCAGGCCGGGTTGCTGGCATTGAGGCTGAGAGCCCGCTGGTAGGCACCGACACTCTCGCCGAAGCGTCCCTCGCGCTGGTAGACGGCGGCAGCCAGGGCCAGATACTCAGCATCGTTGGCACCGCCGGCCATGCCCTGCTCCAGCAGGGCCAGGGCACCGGCCTGATCGCCCTGCTCCAGACGCAGGCGCGCGGCCAGCTCGGCAAAGGCCGGATCACCCGGGCGCTCCCCCAGCCCCGCCTCCAGCAGATTCAGCGCATCGCTACGGCGGCCATCGGCGATCATCAGCCCGGCCAGGGTCTCGCGGGCAGCGCGGTGCTCGGGCGAGAGGCGCAGGGCCTTGAGCAGGCGCTCCTCCGCCTCGCCGTTACGACGCTGCTGCAGCAGCTCGTAGGCCTCCTTGTAAGCCTGCTCCGCCTGCTGCGCGGGGCTAAAGGGACGGCGCTGCTTGCGTAGCTCCGGCTCCGCCGCGTCCACCATCGCCTCTTCCGCGGGGCGGGTCTCGAAGCGGTGTATATTCGAGGCCAGCTCACCGTTAATCACCTGCAGCGACCAGGCCTGTGCCCGCGTGCCCATGCGCAGCTCCAGCTGCAGACGTCCCTCATCCAGGACAGTGATACGGTCGGCCGGTAGCAGTTTTTCGCGCCCGCCCCAGGCCACGCGCACGCGGCTCTTCTC
>JBFFRO010000033.1:0-10844 GCA_041572995.1 Thiohalomonadaceae bacterium | reverse complement strand
TTGCTTTATACCCGCTTTGGCGCACTATATCGGTAGTGATGGACCATTACCGGGAGCGCCCATGAAGCCCCTTCAGTACATCAATCGCAAGCTGCACCTCTATCTTCCGTTGTTACTTCTAATTGCGATCGCCTCGTTACTTGTGACCTGTAGTGGCGGCGGTGGCGGTGGAGACGACAGTGTTACCCCCTCGTCGCTACGCTTTAACATTAATGCGGCAAAGGCGGTGCTGGCGCACGAATCGGTGGTTCGTTACCAGAGTTTTCAGCAGGTCAATCTGCTGGCCGGTGAGGAGGCTCCACAGCGCAGCTACCTTATCGCCGCCGAGGCCACTACCGGTGGTACTAATCTTGTCGCCGTTGACGATGTCGGCAACACTTGGCCGGCGATCACTTCCGATTACCAGATCTCGGTTATGTACTCGGTGCTCTCCCCTGACGGCGCATCTCTGTACCTGGCTCTGGACGGCATGAGCCTGCCTGAGTATGCCCCCTTTATCATCGACACCAACTGCGCCTTTTACCGGGTCGAGGTGGCGGATAACCGCTACCGTTGCGTGATGGAGGGAGTGCACCTGGTCGATACCGGCAAGCAGTATGCGATGACCGTCAGCGAGCGGCACAAGCCGATACAGTTTGATGCAGCCGGTAACGCCTATTTTCTCGCCTGGACCTTTGACGTTTTCTGCCAAACGCCCGATGCCGATGACCCGCAGTGTGACACCTTGGTCCACCCCGGTTCAGGCTGGCGCGCCTACCGTGCCGATACTTCTGGCAGCGTGAGTGCGCTGACGGCGACCGATAAAAACATCCTGTCATTTATCGCCCTCTCCACGGGCGATGTGGTTCTGAACAGTTATCTCGATCAAACGACCGACCAGCTGGAGTGGTTCAACACCGACGATGGCACGCTGACGGCCATCAACCCCGGCAATGGCGTGCAGTTCTATACCGTCGATGATGCGGATACCGTGAGCTGGGGCGACTGGGACAGCGATATCGCCATCCGCTTCTCACGCCGTAATGGCGCTGCGCTGGAGCATGCGGGCCTTTCCAAGGATTTGGTGAACCGTACCAACGACGGTCTGATCTTCATCGACCGCATCATCGTCGGTGATAACGGCCGGGTCTACGTTGCCTTCGGTGATCATAATCGGCTGCGCTGGAACGAGGCATTACAGCAGAACGAGGAGTATTCCGTGGAGGTGGTACAACAGGTCATGCCCTATGACCCTGTGCCGGTTGTCGAGCTCGAATTCGCCGATATCACCAATACCGATTTCTGGCAGTGGATGGATGATGGGCCATTCCAGGTCGCTGGCGATCACTTCTACTACATCCGTACCGACAACGACATCAACTACGGTGCCATCGACAGCATACATATGGTGCGGCTCTCGGATCGGAGTGAGAACACACTGCTGACGACGATGCCCTACGATATCTACCACTGGCGCATGAGCGGGGATATTCTCTATTTCGCCGCCCTGGATATTACCCGCAGCGTCATGGTCTTTGGCTCTATCGATACCATCGCCGCGCAGCAGGGCGAACCATCCTCGGCATACCTGACGCTACAGGACATGGGCTCGTTCACCAGTGCGCTTAGTGCGGTGGATGACATCGAGGTGATCGAGCAACAGGTGCCGGAGGTGGACCCGGGCGGCTTCCCGGTGATCAATGCCTTTCATACCGCCGAAGGCAGCACGCACACGCTCACCATGGATTTCTCGAAGAGCATGAACATGGGCTCGGTCAACAGCGCGACTGCGCTGAGCTCTGCCGCTCCTGTTGAGTTCCTGCCGGTCTGGCTTGCCGATAGCCTGCACGTGATTCCCGATCAGGATGGACTGGGCAACTTCACCGCAGCGCCGCTGCTGAAGGAGAGTGTCCATACCCTCTCGGTAGACGGCAATGCCGAAGACCGCTGGGGCAACCTCCTCTCCAGCGGTGACACCGTGACCTATCCGCTCTCCACCACCTTCACCACGGACTGTGCCCTGGGCTGGTGTGCAGGTGCGACTGATATTGCCAACTCAGCACTGAGTGAGGGTGGGGCGATCCGTCACATCACCAACCAGAACATCATGGAGACCTACAATCTTGGGGTCGACGCCTCCGGACATATTCGCCTGGAATTCTCGGCCAGGAACTATACTGTCAGTGGTGTGTCGGTGATGCTCTGGGATCAGGCTGCCTACCAGGCGGGGGGCTCCAGCAACTACAGTGATGGGCTCGAACTCGTGCTGAACATGAACATGCAGCCGCCGGTGGATAACGTCATATTTGCGGGCTCCGGAATCACCACCAAGTCACTCGCCGCCCCGCAGGTCTTCAACGGCGAATGGCGGCGCTACCGCCTTGATGTCGTGGGCACCACGGCGACCCTCTACACCTCTGAGGACGGGGTTAGCTATACCGCGGTCACCAACGCCACCGCTAACGGCCTGCCCGACCGCGCTACCGCCGGTAGCGGTTTCCTGCTGTTCCTGCGCGCCGACCGTGAGGTCATGCTCGACAATCTCAGGGTGCAGCCGCTGGATAGTGCGGGTAACGAAGTGGGTGTCTCACTGCTCGATGAAAACTTCGAGGATGCCAGTGGTGCGCCGAGCCTGGTGATTGCCACCGACGGTGGTGTCGGTGATGGCGTGGGCTTTGATGATGATGTAACGGCGGATTATGGTTTGACGAGTTACTAGTGGGATTCCCACTAATGATAAAGGGGGCTTAAAGCCCCCTTTTGTCATTTGTAGCTGACGATCTCAGAGAGTGGCCTTCTCGGGCTGTCCTCCGGCAGCTCGGCCGGGTAGCCGACGCTCATCAGTGCCAGCGGCTTGAGACCGGCCTCCAGTTCCAGGATCTCACCGACGCGTTCCTCGTCGAAGTAACCGATCCAGGTAGAGCCGAGACCGGCGGCAACGGTGGCCAGCTGGGCGTAGGTGGCGGCGATGGTGGTGTCCTGCAGGGCGTAGAGATCGCGGCCGCGCTCGCCGTACTTGGCGGCAGAGCGTTCGGGATCGGCACAGAAGGCGAGGCAGACCGGTGCCTCGGCGATGAAGTTCTGCTGGTGTGAGGCCTCGCCAAGGGCGGTGCGGGTGGCCTCGTCCTTGACCACGACGATACGGTACGCCTGCAGGTCACCCGCCGAGGGGGCGGCACAGGCCATCTCCAGAATAGCGTGCAGCTTTTCGTTCTCGACGCCGATGTCGCTCTGGTATTTACGCACCGAGTGGCGGTGGCGGACGGTTTCAAAGAAATCCCACATGGCGTCTTCCTTTATTTTTCCAGTTCGGTCAGGGCCGGATGGCCCGCATGGTTGCTGCGCAACACCTCAAGGGTGTCTGCGGCCAGATCGTTCATCTCCAGGCCGCGATAGCCGCGGACCATCAGCGCCAGGGCATCGGGGATGGCGCTGGAGCGGGGGTAGTGTTCCAGCACGTACTTGGCGCGGTTGACCACCGCCAGGTAGGCGCCGCGCTGGAGGTACTGCTCGGCAATCATCAGTTCGTAGCGGGCCAGATCATTGCGGATGGCCGTCATGCGCTTGAGGGCATCCTCGGTATAGCGACTGTTGGGGAAGCGGGTGATCAGCTCACGGAAGTAGCCAAAGGCCTCGCGCTGCTGACTGACATCGCGCTTGTCGCTCTCAAGGCCAACGAAGCCCTCAACCAGGCCCTGCTGGGTCATGGAACTGGCGAGGGCCCGCAAGTAGTAGGCATAATCCACGTTCGGGTGGCGTGGGTGCAGCTTGATGAAGCGGTCAGCCGCGGCCACCGCGGAGACCCCATCATCCAGCTTGTAGTGCACGTAGATGGTCTCCAGTTGCGCCTGCTGGGCATAACGCCCATAGGGGTAGCGAGACTCCAGCTGGCTGAACCAGTTGAGCGCCTGCATGTAGTTGCTGCTGGAGATGGAGCTTTGTGCCCGCTGGTAGTACTCCTCGGGCCCCCAGCCGGCGGTCTGATCAGTCTCGGGCATGGTGCTGCAGCCGGCCAGCAGCAGGAGCAGGGCGGCGAGCAGGGCGCGGGATGTCTGGGAGCAGCTTTGACAAAGGGACATAGTGAGTTCTTCAGGTGTCGCGCGGACGGCGCCGCGAATTGTAATTTAAGGTGAAGAGTATACCCATGGCGCAGGCTGGAATAAACGACAATACCGATGAGGGTGCACCACTGCGCGCCACGGTGCCCGATGCCGCTGCCGGGCGGCGCCTGGACCAGGTGCTGGCAGAGCTTTTCCCGCAGTACTCCCGTTCGCGCCTGAGCGCTTGGCTGAAGGCGGGGCAGGTGAGCGTGGATGGCGGCGCCATGCGCCCTCGCGACAAGGTGTTCGGCGGCGAGGCGGTGGAGTTGCGTCCGGAGGTGGAGACCGAGGAGCGTTGGCAGGCACAGGCCATTCCGCTGGATATCGCCTACGAGGACGAGGCGATCATCGTCATCAACAAGCCTGCCGGGCTGGTGGTGCATCCGGCGGCGGGTAACCCCGATGGCACCCTGCTTAACGCCCTGCTCTATCACGAACCGGCCCTGGCCGGCGTACCGCGGGCGGGCATTGTCCACCGCCTGGACAAGGAGACCTCCGGTCTGCTGGTGGTGGCCCGTACTCTGGAGTCGCAGACCAAGCTGGTGAAACAGTTGCAGGCGCGCAGCATGGGCCGGGAGTACATCGCCGTGTGTAACGGCGTACTGACCGGCGGCGGCACCGTCGATGCCCCCATCGGTCGCCACCCGGTGGATCGTAAGCGCATGGCGGTGGTGCGCGATGGCAAGGAGGCGATCACCCACTATCGTCTGTTGCAGCGCTTCCGTGCCCACTCGCAGATCCGTCTCAAGCTGGAGACCGGCCGCACCCACCAGATCCGCGTGCACATGGCCCACCTGCGCTACCCGTTGGTGGGTGACCCGCTCTATGGCGGCCGTCTGCGCCTACCGCCAGAGGCGACGGATGAGCTCATCGAGACCCTACGCGGTTTCAAGCGCCAGGCCCTGCATGCCGAGCAGCTGGAGCTAATCCACCCGCTCAGCGGCGAGTCGGTCGGCTGGGAGGCTCCGCTGCCAGAGGACATGCAGAGGCTGATCGCGGTGCTGGAGCGTGATCGCGAGGCCCACGGTGGGGCTTGAGTTCATCCAGCCCAAGTGGCCTGCACCCGAGGGGGTGCGGGCGCTGACGACCACTCGCCAGGGTGGGGTGAGCCAGGCTCCCTACGACACGCTAAACCTGGGCGATCATGTGGGTGATGACCCGCGAGCGGTGGCCGAGAACCGTCGCCGTCTGCGTGAGCAGCTGAGCCTGCCCGCCGAGCCGCGCTGGCTTAGCCAGGTGCATGGCTGCGCGGTGGCCGACGCGGCGGGTGAGGGCGCCTGTGAAGCGGATGCCGCCATCGCCACGGCTCCCGGCCAGGTCTGTGCGGTGCTCACTGCCGACTGCCTGCCGGTACTGTTTTGCGATCGCACTGGCACGCGGGTGGCCGCAGCTCATGCCGGCTGGCGTGGGCTGGCCGACGGGGTGCTGGAGGCAACGCTGGTGCGCCTGGGTGTGGCCCCAGACGAGGTGCTGGCCTGGATGGGACCGGCCATCGGCCCGGCAGCCTTCGAGGTCGGGGACGAGGTGCGTGAGGCCTTTATCGCCCATGACCCGGGGGCAGGGGAGGCATTGACCTCCGCACCAGGCGGCAAGTGGCTGGCCGACCTCTACACCCTGGCCAGGCGGCGGCTGGGGGCCGCCGGGGTGAAGGCGGTCTACGGCGGTGGCCTCTGTACCTACAGCGACGCCGAACGCTTCTATTCCTATCGCCGTGACGGGGTGAGCGGGCGCATCGCCTCGCTGATCTGGATCGCATACCCATAAAGGGGTGGGCTGGGTTATGATGCCCGGCTTGTTGCCCCATTAAGGATCACCATGAGCCTGCTTGCCTACATCGTCCTCTTCTGCCTGCTCGGCGGGGTGCTCAGCGTGGTCGCCGCGGCGACCTTTCTGCTGCTGCCGGAGCGTTGGCGAGTGCGCAGCATGCCGCACATGGTCAGCTTCGCCATCGGTGCCCTGCTCGGTGCCGCCTTCCTGGCCCTGCTGCCGCATGCGCTGGAGCCGGAGCTGGGAATCGACCCGCACGAGGTGACGGGGACCGTGCTTTACGGACTGCTGGCCTTCTTCCTGCTCGAGCGCATGGTGATCTGGCGCCACTGCCACCACAGCGACTGCGACGTGCACGGTGTGGAGGAGGAAGAAAAGCATGACCATCACCACGGCAAGCCCAGTTCGGGGATGATGGTGCTGCTGGGTGACGGCATCCATAACTTCGTCGATGGTGTACTGATTGCCGCCGCCTTCCTCACCGATACTCACCTGGGCGTCGTCACCGCACTGGCGGTGGCCGCGCACGAGATCCCGCAGGAGGTGGGGGACTTCGCCGTGCTGCTGCACAGCGGCTTCAGCCGTGCCCGGGCCTTTGCCTACAATGTCATTGCCAGTCTCGCCACCGTTGTCGGTGGTCTGCTTGCCTACTACAGCCTGAGCGAGGCCCAGGCCGTGCTCCCCTACGTGCTGGCCATCGCCGCCTCCAGCTTCATCTACGTGGCGGTGGCCGACCTCATTCCCGGTCTGCACACCCGTAGCAAGCTGCTGGAGACGCTGCAGCAGGCCCTGCTCATCGGTGCCGGGATTGTGGTGATCACCCTGGCCCACTCGACCCTACACTAAAGGAGCCGAACGATGACCCACTGGTTCATGATGACGGTGGTCGGCAAGGACCGCCCTGGTATCGTTGCCCATCTCAGCCATGCCCTCTACGAGGGGGGCTGCAACCTGGGCGAGGCCTCGATGATGCGCCTGGGTGGCAACTTCACCATCATGCTGATGGTGCAGAGCGACAGCACGGTGCACCAGCTGGAGCAGCTGGTGGCACCGGTTACCGAGTCGATGGGGCTGCGCCTGCATGTGGACCGTATCGAGGGCGGCCTGCACCGTCACCAGGAACCGGATGTACGGGTCACCGTCTATGGCGCCGACCGCGCCGGCATCGTCGCCCGGGTCACCGGGGCGCTGGCCGAGGCCGGGCTGCACATCCTCGATATGACCACCGATGTGGGTGGCAGCGAGGAGAGCCCCATCTACGTCATGCTCATCGAGGGTGAGGCGGCCGAGGGGGCGGAGGCATTGCAATCGGCGCTGGATATCGTCATCGAGGAGGATGGCGTGGAGGCCAAGCTGGAGTCCATCGAGACCCTGCTGGGCTGAGCGATGGCGGTACTGGAAATCATCAAATACCCGGACGAGCGCCTCAAGCAGGAGTCCACCGAGGTGCTGCGCTTCGATGCTGAGCTGCAGGCCTTTATCGACGACCTGGAGGAGACCATGGAGGCCGGCCCCGGTGGCGTGGGTATTGCCGCGCCCCAGGTGGGGCGCTTTGAGCGCATCGTCATCGTCGACTGCTCCAAGACCCGCAAGCCGGTGCCCAACCATGGCAGGCTCTACCTCATCAATCCCGAGATCACCCGCTGGGAGGGCATGGAGGTGGGGCGCGAGGGCTGCATGTCGGTGCCCGATTACACCGGCAATGTGATTCGCGCCGAGAGTATTTCCATGCAGGCCTATGACCGCGAGGGAGAGCTTCAGGAGTACGATTTCGAGGGCTTCGAGGCGCGCGCCGTGCAGCACGAGTGTGACCACCTCGATGGCCTGCTGTTTCTCGACCGCCTGGTCAGTCGCCGCAACGACCTGTTTCGGCGCAAGGTCTACCAGAAGAAGGGGAAGTAGCTCTTGGCGGCAGAGCGTGCCAGCGAGCCGGAGTGCGACTGGGGTAACCCGCGACTCAACCGTATCGACCGCTGGCTGCGTCGCTATATCCGCTACTGGCACCGTCTGCAGGCCGAACCGCTGCCCCTGCCCGAGAGCGGTCCGGCGCTGTTGGTGGCCAACCACATCTCCGGCCTGGACCCGCTACTGCTGGTGGCTGCCAGCCGTCGCCCGCTACGCTTCATCGTCGCCCGCGAACAGTACGAGCGGGGTATCTGGCACTGGCTGTTGAAGATGGCCGGCTGCATCCCGGTGGACCGCTCGGCCCGCCCCGAACGTGCCTTCCGCGCCGCTCTCAAGGCCCTTCGTGCCGGTGAGGTAGTGGCCATCTTTCCCGAGGGGGGGATCCACCCCCCGGGCAAGCCGCCCAGGCGACTTAAGGCCGGTGCCGTGCGCCTAGCCCAGCTGGCCGATTGCCCCATCCTGCCGGTACGTATCGATGGCATTGCCGCCCCCGATACGGTGCTCCGCTCACTGCTTTATCGCAGCCACGCACGGCTGCACGCCGCACCATTGCTGGAGCAGTGCCGTGAGCAGGAGGTGGAGGCGTGCCACGCGCCGCTGATGGCGCTGTGGCACGGGGATCAGGATAAGGCCTAGTAGCCGGCCTCGATGGTGGGGGCCAGCATCTTGGAGACATGCTTGTCGAGCGGCTGGTTGAAGCGCTCGATATCGAACTGCAGACCGCTACTCTGCACCCGTCCGTAGGCCACCACCAGCTCACCTGCCATGCCGATCGATTCGGGGGCATCGATATCCTTCAGCTTCAGCGTGAGCTGGTGCCCGTTGTTGTTCTGCACGGTGTAGGTGCCGAAGAATTCCAGTTGCAGGTCGCTGTAGCGGCCACGCGGTACCAGCCGCGGATTGATCTGCTCGACGATGAGCGGTAGCTCGATCAGCGGCAGGTTGATACCGCCCATATCGTCGTAGAGCACGCGCTCCTTGCCGCGCTCATCGGTACCGGTGAGGCGGGTCACACGGATCAACACAACGGCCGGACTGAGGGCCGCATCCATCAGCGTGTAGCGATCCTTCTTCTCCACCTCCTTGGTCAGCGGCTGCGGCAGGGCGACGCTGCTGGGGGCGCTGGCCGGGGCGGCCGCACGGGGCTTTTTCGGCTGTAGCGATTCGCTGATCGGCGGCGGCAGGGTACGTGCAGGCTTGCTGCTGCCCTCGGAGCTTAGCGGCGGGGGGAGCTCCGCATAGGCGTTACCAATGCAGAGGGTTGCCAGAAGCAGGCCAGAGTATAGGGGGGATTTGGACATGGCTTCGATTCCCTGGTGAGTCAGTGTGGGCCGAAGTCTAGTGTGGATGGATTAACCCCGGGTTAACGCCCGGGGAAGAGGTTTTGAAGGGGTTATTCGCTCAACGGGAAGTGGATGCGCACCTCAAGCCCTCCCTGGGGGGCCTCATCCAGCTCGACACGGGCCTGATGTAGCTCGGCGATGCGCTGGACGATGGAGAGGCCCAGGCCGCTGCCCTGGGCCTGCTGCTGGGTGCCGGGCAGGCGGAAGAAGCGTTCGAAAATGCGATCACGTTCCTCCTTGGGGATGCCGGGACCGCTGTCACGTACCCGCAGCAGCAGCTCCTTGCCCTGAACCTCGACAAAGGCCGAGACCAGTCCGCCGGGCGGGGTGTAACGGATAGCGTTGTCCACCAGGTTTCGCAGCAGGATGCGCAGGTGATCCGGGCTACCGAGGATCTTGCCGTGACACTCCTCGTTCAGTTCCAGCTCCACATTCTTGTCGAAGGCGTGGGTGGCCAGATGCGCCATCACATCACCGAGAAGGGGACAGAGGGCGATGCGCTCCTTCTGCTTGAGTCCAATCTCCGGGTCAACGCGGGCCAGGGTCAGCAGCTGCTGAACCAGGTGGGTGGCGCGGTCGACGCCAGTGATCACGTGATTGAGCGCGTGTGCGCGGCTCTCCTCGTCCCCAGCTCGGGTGGCCACCTGGGCCTGGGTCTTGAGTGCCGCCAGCGGGGTACGCAGCTCATGGGCGGCATCGGCGGTGAAGCGGCGTTCGTTTTCGAAGGCGTAGCCGAGACGGCCGAAGAGCTTGTTGAGTGCATCCACCAGCGGCCGGGTCTCCTCCGGGCTGTCATCCGTGGCCACCGGATCGAGACGGTCCGCTGCCCGTGAGCTGACCTCGCGGGTGAGGCGGGTCAGTGGGGTGAGGGCGCGGCCAATGACATACCAGACGAATAGTGCCATGAAGGGCAGTGCTACAAACATCGGGGTGACGATGCGCAGGGCGATATCGCCGCTCAGCTCGTTGCGGATGGCGTAACTCTCGCCCACCTGCACCATGAAGCGGTTTTCGTGGTCAATCAGCGAGAGGATGCGCCAGTGCTCCCCCTTGATATCCACGTCGCTGTAGCCGTAGGCGACCTCGCTGAGCGGACTTTGCGGGGCGGTGTCGGAGTGCAGCATTAGCTGCATCTCCTCGCGCAACCAGATCTGGTAGGCGAGTTTGTGTTCGTACTCGTGGCCCTTGAACTGATCCGGGTGCTCGGGGATGAAGTGTACGTGGTGGCCGACCAGGACCCCGCCGTCATCGACCAGCTCCTCCAGCTCGTGGCCGGAGAGCGCCAGCAGGGTGCGTGCCGCCTGCGCCATCTGCGCGTCGAACAGTTCACCGACCTCGTGCTGGGTGTCATAGTAGCTGCTGATGGCAGTGGCCAGCCAGACCACCGCAGTGGTGGTGATCAGCCCCACCATCAGGCGGCGGCGGATGGAGTTGCGGACCAAGTTACTCCCCCTGCGGTGTATCGATGATGTAGCCGACGCCGCGGATGGTGCGGATCAGGCTTGAGCCGAGCTTCTTGCGCAGGTGGTGGATGTAGACCTCGATGGCGTTACTCTCCACATCCGAGTCCCAGGAGTAGAGCCCCTCCTCCAGGCGCGCGCGCGACATGACCTTGCCGCGGTTCTCCAGCAGCATCTGCAGCACCGCGAACTCACGTGGGGAGATCTCCACCAGCTTGCCGGCCTGGCTCACCTGATGGGCGGCCGGGTCAAGAATGATGTCGCCGTGCACCAGTTCACTGGAGGCGCGG
>JBFFRO010000032.1:0-10993 GCA_041572995.1 Thiohalomonadaceae bacterium | reverse complement strand
TGCGCCGCCATCTCCTTCAGCTCCGAGTGGGTGCACAGCTTGATGAAGCCCTGGAGATAACGCTCCAGCTCCTTGTTGACACTGTCAATGGCGTAATTGATCAGTTTGACGACATCCTCGTCCTTGGTGATCTTGATACGATTACCGCCCTCGCGTTCGTAAATGAAGCTCATCTTCGCAAGCATCATGCGCGCTTCCATAGACATATCGATGGGTACCATCCTGAAATCTCCTTATCTGCCCATTTCAACAAGGGCTCGCCTCGGAGCGAACTTGTCGACGACACAAAACCAAGCGGTAAGATGCAAAAAAAATACCAATGGACTATTCGTGACAATGGGTATTTATTGTTAAATTACAATCAGTTACCGGAGTGGTAATTGGGGGTTTTCCTACAAGCGTAGGCAGGCTTGCACCATGAGGGTGAGCGCGCACTAAAAGCGAGCGATTTTGCGTGTTGTGAGGCCCACAGTTTCCTCGGCACCCAAAGCTCGACGCGTGGTGGGAGGTGTATTTCGGGGGAGGGGCTGGGGCAGCCCTGGCTTAGTGGGAGTGGCCGGTCTGCCTCAGGCGAGCGTAGTACTCCAGCTCGTGCAGCAGACTCAGCAGCTCGCCGGACTTCTGGCTCAGGGCCTGCAGCTGCTGGGTGACCTCGCTGAGCGGGTCGGCCTGGTTCACCGCGTCGAGCAGCTGCTGGCCGATGGCGTGCAGCTGCTGGTGGGGGGTGTCGAGGGCGTCAAAGCAGGGGATCCCCTTATACTCCTGGCCGATGCCGTGGTACCACTGCCCGAGCTTGCAGCGGGTGTGGTCCATCTCGGCCAGTACCGAGCGCACGCCCGTTTCAGCTCCGCCGTTAAAGGCCTTGGTCATGACATGCTCAATGAGTGAGCGCCGCCACTGGATGTGATCCAGTTGCGCCATGTGGATGAGGCCGATGGGCATGCCCGGCCAGCGTCGGTCCTTGCGCAGGAAGCTGAGTAGCTCAGCGAGCGGCATTGGCCTGGCGAGCCAGAAGCCCTGGGCCTCGGTGCAGCCGGCGTTAAGCAGGTACTCGTAAACCGCCTCGCTCTCTATCCCCTCGGCAACGATCTCCAGGCCCAGCTGGTGGGCCATATTGATGCTCGATTCGACAATGGTGGTGCTGCGCTCGGAGGTGAGCATGCGCTTGATCAGCCCCTGATCAATTTTCACCGTGGAGAAGTCCCACTGGCTGAGCACGTCGATGGAGGAGTAGCCGGTGCCGAAGTCATCCATGGCCAGGCTGACGCCCTGCTGCAGCAGCGACTTGATGTTGTGGCGCACGTGCTCGGAGCTGTTGATAAGGGAGGTCTCGGTCAGTTCCACCTTGAGCAAGTGGGGCGATACCTGGAAGCGCTCCAGGGTATTGCTGACGCAGCTGAGCATTTCGTCGCTTTCGAAGTCCTGGGCGGTGAGGTTGAAGGACATCACCAGCTCGGGCAGTACGTCGTGAATGATGACCAGGTCGGAGACCAGCTTGGGAAACATGGCCACGGAGAGGGCGCGTATCTGGGCGTTGGCCTCGGCGAGGGGGATGAAGCGGCTGGGGAGAATGACGTCGCCGCTAGGCGGTGTCCAGCGGATCAGCGCCTCGGCACCACACACCTTGCCGCTGAGCATGGAGATCTGCGGCTGGTAGTGGAAGACGAACTCATCGCGTTCGATCGCCCGGGCCAGCTGCTCGGCGCTGATATCGACATGGGTGTCGTGGCGGTTGGCCGACTGATTCATGGCGAGGTCCCTCTCTCCTGGCGACTAGCTGAATCGCCAGTCCCGTTAATGGTAGCCGAGAGGGGCGTGCGGTGCCAGAGAGCGCACCATGCCGGTGCGGCACGGTACGTTCAGTACCATGGTCGCTTCTTCTCGTTGGAGGGGATATGCCAGCCCCGGCTGGGGCGGCATGGGTGCCTAGCCCGCGCGGCGCGCCTTGACCGCCTCGGCCAGCTCGCGCAGCAGCTCCTCGGTGCTTTCCCAGGAGATGCAGGCGTCGGTGACGCTCTGGCCGTAGGTGAGCTCCTTGCCCTCTTCAACGTCCTGACGTCCCTCGACCAGGTGGCTCTCCAGCATCACCCCCATGATGCGCTGGTCGCCCTCACCGACCTGCACGGCGACATCGCGGCAGACATCCACCTGGCGGCGGTAGTCCTTGTTGGAGTTGGCGTGGGAGCAGTCGACCATCAGGTAGGGCTGGAGGCCGCAGGACTGCAGCTGCTCGGCGGCCTGCTGCACGCTCGCACGGTCGTAGTTGGGCTGCTTGCCACCGCGCAGGATGATGTGGCAGTCATCGTTGCCGCTGGTGGAGAAGATGGCCGAGTGGCCCTCCTTGGTCAGCGACATGAAGACGTGCGGGCGAGAGGCGGCGTGCACCGCGTCGATGGCGATCTTGAAGCCGCCGTCGGTGCTGTTCTTGAAGCCGATGGGGCAGGAGAGGCCGGAGGCCAGCTCGCGGTGGCCCTGGCTCTCGGTGGTACGTGCACCGATGGCGCCCCAGCTGATGAGGTCGGCGATGTACTGCGGGCTGATGAGATCCAGGAACTCGGTGGCGGCGGGTACGCCGTGCTTGTTCAGGTCCAGCAGCAGGCCGCGGGCCAGACGCAGCCCCTTGTTGATGTGGAAGCTCTCGTCCATGTCGGGGTCGTTGATTAGCCCCTTCCAGCCGACGGTGGTGCGCGGCTTCTCGAAGTAGACGCGCATGATGATGCAGAGCTCGCCGTCCAGCTCGTCGATCAGCGGCTTGAGGCGGCGGCCGTACTCGCGTGCCGCGCTCGGGTCGTGGATGGAGCAGGGGCCAACGATGACCACCAGACGGTCGTCCTCGCCGTGGAGGATCTTGTGCACGGCATTGCGGTAGTGGAACACCGTCTCCGAGGCGGCCTCGTCGATGGGGAACTCGGCGTGCAGCTCCGCGGGGGGGCTAACCTCGTGGATACCTGCGATGCGGACGTCGTCTGTTTTGTAGTGCATGCTGTCGTAACAGGGTCTGTTTGGCCAGGTGGCAGTATAGTGGAACCGTGCATTATACCCCATAACGGCACCGTGGAGGCAGCGGCAGAGGCTAGGGGCAATGGGGTAGACTGCTGCTGTACAAGGCGTGCTGGAGGACGGTGATGCACTACAAGCGCCACTCGTGGCTGGATAGCTATAAAGATATGCCCCTGTGCCCAGGGTTTTCGGCGGAGCAGACCCGCGAGTACGCCTTTGTACTGGATGATGCCCTCTACGACCTGTGGAAGCTGGGTGAGAACATCCTGCTGGCCTGGGCGCCGGTCGATAGTGGTGCCTTGGTGCTGAAGGTGCACCACTACGATCTGGTGGAACTGGGTTCGCAGGAGAGGGATGCCGCGCCGCTGATTGATGAAATCATGGCCGGTGACAAGCTCTGTGCCTGGGAGCGGCTCTACGAGTTGGCCGATATCTTCGATACCGAACCGGAGCGTATCGAGCTGCCGTTCACCCCCGGAGAGGAACTGGACGAGCGTTTCATCACGGAGATGGTCAAGCGTTACAGCATCACCCTGGTCAAGGACCGTGCGGTGGCGCTGATCGATGCGGTTGGTTTTTCGCTCTACTCGCCCATTCAACAGGTGACCCAACTCAACAGTCTCTCCTACTCAGCCAACTCCGCCTACAGCAAA
The DNA here is from genome assembly GCA_041572995.1 of Thiohalomonadaceae bacterium. Classification (GTDB taxonomy): domain Bacteria; phylum Pseudomonadota; class Gammaproteobacteria; order Thiohalomonadales; family Thiohalomonadaceae; genus JBFFSW01. Next base: position 7,340 of record JBFFRO010000032.1, on the reverse strand, counting down.
TTGCTGAGCAAGGATATCGATATCGCCTTTGCCCGCAGCACCACCGGTGATGGCTTCTACCTGTGGAACCGCTCCACCGGCATCGATGCCAATCTGGAACTCTACCAGTTCCTGGTACTAATCCTGGCAGACAACGCCATCGCTCAGAGCAAGGCCCGCAACCACTCGGTGCCGGAGCTTCGTGCCTGTTTTCACGTCGGTTCGCACTACGAGTTCTACCAGGAGGAGGCCTTGAGCCCGACCCGTTTCAGCTACCTGGTGGGGGATGTGACGATTGAGCTGGCGCGCATGATCGACAAGGCCCTGCCGGGCCAGTTCCTGGTAGGGGATTTTAGTGTGCCGATGCACGATGATGAGGGCGGTGGGGGTGAGGTGATCGATAGCGTCGAGTTCATTCGCCGCAGCCACGAGAGTGCCTTCCAGCTGGATGAGATCGAGTTAAGTGGTGATGAGATAGAGGCCATCAAGTGTTATCTCACCGGTCCGAAGAGCACACAGGGCGAGTACGACATCGTTCACTACTGTATTGAGGATAAGCACGGTATCGAACACGGGGTGTACAACGCCAAGGTCACCATCACTCGTCGCCATAAAGAGCCGGTGTACATCGGTATCCAGGCTGCCGAGTTGGGGGCGTTTTCCCCCTCTTTACCGTGTTCGGGTGAGGTTCCGGAGCCACGCTAAGCAGCCGTGATCGCTGCCGTTCGTATGGATGACGAGGATAGGCAAAGGCCGTACACTGTGCGGCCAATTTCACAACCACGTGTTTTGTCGTGTCGCGCACACTCAGGAAGGTCCTCGTACTCACCATCGTTGTTGGTCTGATCGGCCTGCTGGTTACCTACCTTTTCAGCAGTCGCTCGGTGCTGGGCCTCAACCTGCTCTTCGGTGCGCTGGCGATGACCCTGGGCGCGGGTATGGCTGTCGCCGGCGCGATGGCCAACGATTCGGGCCGCGGTGGCTGGTTTATCGGCAGCTTTCAGGTGCTGGCGATCAGCTACCCGCTGACCTACCTGCTGGGCATGGGCGGCAGCGTGTGGGCGCTACACAGTGATGTCGATAACCGCCGCGAGCTGGCTACCTGGTTGGCCTCGGCCAACGGCATCCACCTGTTGCTGATCGTCCTGCTGCTGGGGGGTGGACTCGCCCTCGAGGAGCTGAGTCGCCGGAACAGGTAGGGGGCTTGAGGATGGACGTCAGGAAGCACCTTCTCTACCTGAAATTACGCAGTCGTGGCCGAGTGTTGCAGCTGATCCTCGAAGAGCCGGCGGAGGCGGAGCGGGGCGCGCGCCACCTGGGCTCCTACTTCGAGACCTTCGTCGATGACATCGCCGAGGTGGTGGAGTGGGGTGGGGATAGCGCCGAGGAGCTCAGGCCCGAGTTCGAGAGTTACGAGGCCTTTACTCGTCACTATTGGTATTGAGGCCGCCCCAGCCCAGCGGTGGCAGCAGCGAGAAGCGCTTGCTCTGGTGGGCCTCCATGTGCAGCAGCACCCGGTCCAGGGCGCGCAGGGCATCGACGATAAACGGCCCCTTGTTGAGCATCACGCACTCGGCGCGCTCGCCCATGGCCGCATCGGTAAACTCGGGACGTGAACGGCGTCCGCTCTTGGCCAGGGTATCGAGTACCTGGGTGGCCCAGATCACCGGCACCTGGGCCGCCTCGCACATCCACAGCAACTCCTCCTGATACTCGGCCAGCATCACGCTGCCGACCTCCACCGAGAGGTCGCCGCGGGCGATCATCACCGCCAGCGGGTGGCGACCGATGGTGCCCAGCAGCAGCTCAGGCAGGTTGGTCACAGCCACACCGGTCTCGATCTTGGCGACGATAGGCAGCTTGGAGGCCTTGCGCTTTTTCAGCTCATGCAGCAGTGCCTGCATGTCTTCCAGGCTCTCGACGAAGGAGAAGCCGACCATGTCGGCGTGGCGGCAGATGACGTCCAGGTCGTCGCGATCCTTGTCCGAGAGCGGCGGTAGTCCGCAGGGTTTGCCCGGCAGGTTGATGCCCTTGTCGCCGCGCAGGCGTACGCCGCTGGGGTCGGCGTGCTCCACACGCAGGCTGGCCCCCTCGTCGCTGATCGCCTCTACTACCAGGCCGATCTTGCCGTCGTCGATCCACACCGGGTCGCCGGGGGCGAGTCCGTCGAGCACCGAGGGCTCGGTGCAGGGGATGCGCGCCGGTTCCTTGAGGGCGCCGTGGCGGTCATAGCGCGCCGGGGTGCCCGGCTCCTGTGAGCGGCTGAGCAATAGCGGATCACCGGGGAGCAGGCGGATGGCGAGCGGGCGGCCCGGAAACTCGCCGAGGTTGAACTCTCCCTGCAGCGAGTAGCTGCCATCGGCGTCGGCGCGTAGCCAGTCCAGTGAACAGCCGGAGAGCAGGTAACTGGCCTTGTGGCAGTGGGCCAGCCAGTGCCCCTCCTCACTGCGCTCGACGATTTCCAGGATGCGCGGTTTGCCGCGGCTGTCGAGAAAGGCCAGCCGGTCCTCCGGCGCCAGTTTTTTATGCCAGCGTGCGGGGATGGTGTAGCGGTTGGCCTCGCCGGCCAGGCCCTCGGCACTGCCATCCTCGGTGGCGGCCATGAGCGTGAGTTCGCAGGGCCCGCTGGTGCGACCGTAGGCGTCGCGTTCGACGCTGAGGTGGCGGATGGGGGCACCCAGCTCCACCGCGCCGGTGCGGATCTTGCGCCCGGCGATATCCATGAGGATACGGCAGGAGCGACCGCTCTCCTTCTCGGCACGGCGTACATACTTGATCATGCGCCGCCATACCGACTCATCGTCGTGGGCACAGTTGATGCGCGCGCAGTTCATCCCCTGCTCGATCAGTTCCAGCACCTGGCGGTAGTCGAAGGCATCGTCGTAGGCGAGGGTGACCATGATGCGGGTCCGCCGCGGCGGTGTGCAGTGGCCGAGGATCAGGTTGGCATTGTGGTTGAGTAACTCGCTGCTCTCATCGAAGCCCAGTGGCGCCGACTTGCCGCTGGGCTTGAGTTCATCACCCAGCAGCTCGGCGATCAACAGGGTCACCCGCTCCAGATTGTTGATCACATGGCCACCGCCGCGCGCCAGCGAGGAGAAGCCCAGCCGCGCCAGGCGCGCCTGCAGGCGGGAGTGGTCGTGGTTGCGCAGGGCGAGGTAGGCGGCGAGGTTGTAGGCGCTCTTGCTGAAGCGGCTGTCGGGGTAGTGATCGGCGTAGGGTGCGAGGAGGTTGTCGGCGTCGCGGTGTATCGAGCGCAACAGCTCCAGCAGTTCCCGTAGTAGCGGTTTAAGCCGTCGCTTGAGCTCCTTGTCCATGCGCGGCTACTCCCAGCGAATCTCGTAGAGTCGCCACTCGCCATCCTCCAGGCGCCACAGGGCCTCCACCTGGGTGACCCGAGCCCGCTCCGGCAGCAGGTTCTCGGCACCGGTGACGATTACCGAGTAGTGGGCCTCGGCCAGATTGGCGTAGCCAGGATGGGGGCTGATGCTGCTGTCGAGGATGGATACGGTGATATTGCGGTGGGCGATGAAGTGGCGCAGCAGCATCACGCCGACGGCCTCGCGGTCCAGCTGGTCGTTGGCACTGAACTCGACGCTGAGGTGATCCAGTACCCCAGAACGGTCCTTCTCCTCCATGGCCTGCTGGATAGCGCGGGTGTTCTCGGCAATGGCCTGCTGCAGCGGCAGCGGTTCGCCACAGGCGCCGAGCAGCAGCAGTGGCAGGAGGATAGCGATGCGGCGGATCAGGGACATGACCCCATCATATACGAGATGGGCGTAGGCCGTGCCGCAGGCTGGGTGAGAACCAGGCGGTGACGAGGATGGCGATGAGCTGTAGCGGTATGAGCCGTAGCTCACCCTCGGCGTCGAACTCCAGGCAGGCCTGCAGGAACTCCGGCTCGATGCACAGCTCGGCCTCATGCTGGGCGTAGAGCAGGCCGGATAGGGGGCCGAGCAAGGCCCACAACTGGCCGGTATCGGCGGGGTCATCCAGGCCGATGCGCAGGTAGAGGCGCAGGCCGCGCTTGTCGATGGCCCGCCAGAGGTCTCCCAGAAGTCGCAGCAGGCGTTGGCGGAAGGGGGCTGAGCGCAGGGCACGGAGAAACTGGCCGGTGTCATCCCTCTGGCGGGAGTGCTGAGGTTTGCGCGGCACCGGTGCCTCGGTCACGTCATCGCCGCTGTCGCTGATGGGCTGTTCAAAGCGGAGCAGGCCGAAGCCCCAGCGAACCCGCAGGTAACCTTCCAGAGCATGCTCCCGGTGTACCCGGAAACCCAGGTGCAGGGGCACGGCCAGCAGTAGCAGTACCAGTAGTAGCAGACCGACGAGCAGGCTGAGCATCGTATTGTGCTAGATGCCCTTTTCGGCGAAGCCCTTGGCAATGGTCTCGGCCACCTTCTCCACCGCCGAGGCGGCACCGGAGACGATGGGCTCGACCCGCACCCCATCCTTGTTAATGATCACCAGGGCGATGGGTCGAACGCCGCCACCACCGCCGGTACCGCCACCGTGCCCCTTGCCCTTGCTGGACTCCTCTCCCTGACCACCACCGGCACCGAAGCCAAAACCGATGCTGATGAGCGGGATCAGGGTGTGCCCCTCGATGGTGATGGGTTCGCCTACCACCGTTTTGGTGTTGAGCATGCGCTCGATCTCACTCACCGCCTTGTCGAACAGCCCCTTAACCTCGTCCATAACCTAATCTCCTGTAAGTAGTGTGACTACCCCTAAAGCTAGTTTCCGGGCGCTGAAATGCAAGAATGGCGTGCCATTAATCGACTGTTGTACTCTTGTCGATTCGATGGATCTCCCGGTAGGAGAAGACGTGAGCATTGATGAGGCAGATCGCCAGAAGGTGATCGACGAAATCAACGGTTGCCAGGAGCGTATCCTGGAGACCTTCGTGCCGACCATTATCGCTGTCGGCCTGATTGCGGTGGCCGACCGTGACACCTTTGCCACGGTGACCCTGATCTGCGCCTTTGTGGTGCTCTTCGGCGCCAGCCTCTACACCGCTAGCCTGAGCTACAAGATTTTCCGCAACGCCTGCTTTATCCGTGCGCTTAGCGACCTGGCTCCCATCGAGGGCAGTGCACACTGGGAGGATATGCTGGCGCGCTTCAACCGCGAGCAGCGCCCGCCGATGATCATCGGCTATGAGACCCGCACCATTGCCTTCATCTTCATGATCTTCTCGCTGGCCTACGTCTACATGTTTTTCGAGATTAACGCGCTAATGGCGATGGTCTGTGGCGTGCTGCTGTTTGTTGTTGCCCTGCGTATCTTCCTCATTCCACGGGCGGCCGAGCGCTACTACCAGCAGTGGCAGGCACTGCTACAGGAGCAGTAAGGCGGTGCGCATACTGCTTATCAATGATGCAATTACCGAACAGTATGCGTTACAACACGAACTGGCACGGGCCTTTCACGACTGCGAGCTCGAGCAGGCACTGAGCTCCGATGAGGCGATCGCAGTGCTGGAGTGTCAGCCGGTCGACCTCATTATTCAGGACATCATCCGTCCCGGTATGGACGGTCGCCAGTTCCTGCTCTGGCTGCACCGCAGGGGCCCACAGCCGCCGCCTCCGGTGATCATCTCCAGCCTGCTGGACCCGACGGAGTACGCGGAGCTGCTGGAGATGCCGGGGGTGTGGGCGGTCTCCCCGGGTGGGCCACGGGAGGAACTGCTGCCGCTGGTGGCTGAGCGGCTGGGGCTGGAGCGGCAGGGATGATACGGCTCGCATTGCTATGGATTTTGTTGAGTGCGGCCGCATACTCCCAGGCCGAGCCGCTTTGGATCAGTGAGGATGCTAACGGCGCTACGCGTGTCCACCTCTATATCTTCTGGTCACCCACCTGTCCCCACTGCAGCGAGGCTCGTCGCTTCATCGAGCCGCTGCCGCAGCAGTATCCCTGGCTTACCTTGCACTCGGGCAACGTGGTCGACAATCACGAGCAGGCCACGCGCTACCGGGCAATGGCTGCAGCGCTGGGCCAGAGTGCGCGTTCGGTGCCGGCGATCTTTGTCTGCGGCAACATGCTGGTGGGCTGGGATGCCCAGGGGCTGATGGCCGGCGAGCTGATGCGCCTGGCCGAGCAGTGCCGCGCACGTGGTCAATCCAGCACACCAGCGGCACCGCTGTTGCCAGCCGGCCTGGATGCCCAGGCCCTCTCGCTGCCGCTATTCACCCTCGTCATCGCCGGCATGGATGCCTTTAACCCCTGCGCTTTCTTCGTGCTACTGTTCCTGCTCAGCCTGATGGTGAAGGCCGGCTCGCGTAAACGCATGCTGCTGATTGGCGCGACCTTCGTCCTCATATCGGGGTTGGTCTACTTCCTGTTTATGGCGGCCTGGCTCAATCTCTTCCTGTTGCTCGGCGGCATGCCCTGGATCAGTGCCGCGGCCGGCGTCCTGGCGGTGGGCATCGGCCTGTTCGGGATCAAGGACTACCTCACCGCCCTGCGTGGGCCATCGCTCTCTATCCCCTCATCGGCCAAACCGAAGCTTTTTGCCCGCATGCGTGCGTTGCTGAGCACCGAGAGACTGCCGCTACTGATGCTGGGCACCATCACCCTGGCGCTGGCCGCCAACGGCTACGAGCTGCTGTGCACGGCGGGTTTTCCCATGGTCTATACCCGCACCCTTACCCTGCAGGGGCTTTCAGAGGGGGGATACTATGCTTACCTGCTGCTCTATAACCTGATCTATATCACCCCGCTGATGGCGATCGTTGTGCTCTTTGCCTGGAGCCTTGGAGCGCGCCGGTTGAGTCTGGAGGAAGGGCGATTGTTGAAGCTGCTCTCCGGAGTGATGATGGCCGGCCTGGGCGGGGTGCTGCTACTGATGCCCGAACTGCTCAACAATGCGTTGACCGGACTTGCCCTGCTGGCCGTGGCACTGGCGGTGACCTTGATGGCGAAGCTGCGGATGGGGCGATAGGCCAGCGCTGACTTGAATCGTGCGGCGATATGTCGCATGTTGGTCAGCATATAGGATGTGATAGGGAGCGCTAGGCGGACGTGTACTACGCAAATGTGTTGGCCCGGGAGCAGGCCGATGGGGTGCTGGATGCGCTCCTCAAAGGTGTCGGCAGTGCCGTTGCTGTACTCGACCGTGACATGTGCTACCTGGCCTACAATCAGCGCTGGCTGGATGCCTACAATCTCGACCAGCGCGATCTGCGCGGTCTTTCCCACTACGAAGTTTTTCCCGAAATCAGTGAGGACTGGAAACAGATCCACCGTGACTGCCTGAGCGGTGCCGAGCGCAAGCGCGAAAAAGATCCCTTCCTGCGTCAGGACGGCCAGGTTGATTATGTCAGCTGGCGTGTAGCGCCCTGGTACGAGGCGGACGGGGTGAT
>JBFFRO010000031.1:0-11185 GCA_041572995.1 Thiohalomonadaceae bacterium | reverse complement strand
TTTCTGGATGTCGACAACGAGTGGCACGACAGCTGGCCGCCGCTAACGGTGGAGGAGGGCTCACGGGTCCTGCCACGGGCGGTGGAGGTGGTGGTGGTCAGTGAGGCCTGGGGAGAGGTGCGACGCCTCTTCGAGACCAGCGGCTGGCAGGTGACGACCCCTGTCACGCCGGGGGCGGCACGATGAAGCGCTGTTTTGCACGCGAGCGCGGGGTGGCCCTGATCACCGCTCTGCTCATCGTCGCCGTGGCTACCACCCTGGCGGTCAGCATGAGCAGCGACCGTCAGCTGGAGATGCGCCGCAATAGCAACCGCCTGCTGCTGGACCAGGGCTGGCACTATGCCCTCGGGGCCGAGGCCTGGGCGGCACGGGTGCTTGCCGAAGATCGCAGGGACAACGACGTCGACCACCCGCTGGAGCCGTGGAATGGCGAACTGCCGCCCATGCCCATCGAGGGGGGAAGCGTGGCCGGGCGGATTCACTCCCAGCAGGGGCGCTTCAATCTCAACAACCTGCTCACAGGCGGCAAGGTAAACGCTGTGCAGCTGGCCCGCTTTCAGCGCCTGCTGCAGGTACTGGATCTGGACCCGGCACTGGCTGAGGCCCTGCTCGATTGGATGGACGAGGACCCGGAGAGTCGTCCCGCCGGTGCCGAGTCGGTTCATTACCTGGGTGCGGCGCTGCCCTATCGTAGCGCAGACCGAGCGCTGGCCGATGTCAGTGAACTGCGACTGATCCGCGGCTTCGATGCGGAGAGTGTCGAAGCCCTGCGGCCACATGTCAGCGCCCTGCCCGCGGGCAGTGCTATTAACGTCAACGAGGCCAGTGTCGAGGTGCTGATGTCGCTGGACGACGGCATCGGTGAGGGGGCGGCCGAGAGTCTTATCGCAGACCGTGGTGAGCAGGGCTATGCCAAGCTCGATGAGTTTCTGCAGCACAACGCGCTGGCGGGCCTGGGGCTGGACCCCCATGGGCTGGACATCGGCTCCAATTACTTTAAGGTAAGCGCGGAGATAGCGCTGGGGCGCAGTCGCCTGCGTTTTGCCGTGCTCCTGCAGCGTGCAGCCGACGGCAGTTGCCAGCCGCTCTGGCGTCGACTGGGCGAGGGTTGAGGCGACCTCAGAGCCATGAGAACAAGAACAGGGGATCGAGCATTTTGAACGATCAGGGGAGTTTCCTGCTGCGGTTTGCCAGCGTCGGTGACGATGCACCGGTGTGCTGGCGTCTGCGCGGTGAGACCGGCGAGGGTCAACTGAGCGAGGCGGCGCTGCGTGCGGGCGAGGCTCGCGCACAGGTGCTGGTGTCCGGTGCCGAGGTGCTCAGTGCCCGTGTGCGCCTGCCGGGCAAGCAACGTGCCCGTCTGTTGCGTGCGCTCCCCTACGCCATGGAGGAGCAGCTGGCCACTGAGGTGGACAGTCAGCACTTCGCCTTGGGTAGCGCAGCTGATGGCGAGGGGCACTGGTCGGTGGCGGTCGCTAGCGATTCGCTGATGGCGGCATGGCATGCCCGCCTTGCCGAGGCCGGCCTGGAGCCCACCGCCCTGCTTCCCGACTATCTGGCCCTGCCGCTGGTCGAGGGACGCTGGAGTCTGCTGCTGGAGGCGGATGGCGCCTTGCTGCGCACCGCTCCCGAGCAGGGCTGGTACCTGCCGCTGGCAGACCTGCCCGCGCTGCTGAGCCTGGCCCTGCGCGAAACCGATGAGGCCGCGTTGCCCGAAGCTCTGGACCTGTATCGCGTGCCCGGCATTGAGGCCCCCGCCCTGGAGGGGATCGAGCTGAGAGACCACGGCGAGGTGGAGCCGCTGGCACTCTTTTCCCAGGGCCTGGCAGGCGGCCCGGCCATGAACCTGCTGCAGGGCAAGTACAGCCGCAGTGAACGCATGGGGCAGCTGTGGCGTCCATGGCGCATGGCCGCGGTGTTGGCCGCTGGCTGGCTGCTGCTGCAGGGCGGACAGGCACTGTATGAGCTGGACCGGCTGGAGGCGGAGCAGCAGCGCCTGCAGGCGGAGGTTGAACAGCTATTCCAGCAGGCCATGCCCGGTCGTCGCCTGGTGATTGGCCAGGAGCGCCGCCTGATGGAGACGGCGCTGGCGGAACTGCGCGGTGTCGGCGGCGCGGGCCTTACTCGCCTGCTGGTCGATAGTGCGCCGCTGCTCAAGGCTCAGCCTGGGCTGGAACTGCGCGGCCTGCGCTACAAGCAGGGGGGGATGGAGCTGGACCTGAAACTGAATGACTTACCCAGCCTTGATCACCTCAAGGCGGCGCTCACCGACGCCGGCCTGCAGGTGGAGACCCTGAGCGCCACCTCCAGCGGTAACCGGGTGGAGAGCCGCATCGAGATCCGCGGGAGTGGGGCATGATCCGCAACTACTGGCAGAACCTGATGCCACGCGAGCGGTTGATGCTGCTGCTGGGCGGTGCGGCGGTGGTGTTCACCCTCATCTACCTGCTGCTGCTGGAACCCTTCGTCAACGAGCGTGAACGCCTGCGCCAGGATATTGAACTACAGCGCGAGTTGCTGGGCTGGATGCGCAACGCGGCGGCCGAGATGCAGCACCTGCGTGGCGGCGGCGCGGTGAGCCGGGGCACTGCCGGTTCCACCACGCCGCTGTTGACCCTGGTCGATGGCAGCGCCCGCCGTCAGGGGCTGGGCGAGGCCCTCAAGCGGGTACAGCCCGATGGTCAGAGCGGTGTGCGGGTCTGGTTGGAACAGGTTGCGTTCGATGCCCTGCTGGCGTGGCTGGATACGCTGGAGCGTGACAGCGGCGTGGTGGTCTCGGCACTGGTGGTCGAGCCGCAGGAGCCGGGTCTGGTCAAGGTACGACTGTCGCTGGAGCGTCCCTGATGCGTCAGCGCCTGCTCTACTCGCTGTTCTTTCTCGCCGTTTTTCTTATCGCCCTGCTGGCAAAGCTGCCTGCGGCCCTGGTGCTCTCCTGGGCCGGGCCGTTACCGGGAGGGGTGAGCCTCTACGGGGTGGGGGGCACGATCTGGGATGGGCGTGCCGAGCAGGTGACGGCTGCGGGAGAGTCGCTGGGTGCCCTGCAGTGGCGGCTCTCTCCCTGGTCCCTGCCGCTGGGTCGGGCCGACCTCGTCTTTCGCCTCAACCGCGATAACGAGTACCTGCTTGGCGAGTTGCGCTGGAGCGGCATGGCGATGTGGCATCTGAGCGGTCTGGATGGTGAGCTGCAACTGGCCCGTCTGTGGCCACGCCTCAAGCGTCAGGTGCCGCAGCTGGCCGCCCTGCCAATACAGGTTGAGGGACGCCTGCGTTTCTTCCTCGATGAGTTGGCGCTGGACGATGACGGACCTCGTGCCCATGGGCGCATCAACTGGCTGGGGGCCGCTGCCGGAGCCCCCGAACCGTTGCCACTGGGGGATTTAAGCCTGCAGCTGAATGGCCGCGAGGGGACATTCGCCGATGCCGGTGGCCCGTTGAGCCTGCAGGGTACGCTAGAGCTGAACGGCGAGGGTGGCTATGCCGTGGAGATGAAGCTGGCGGCCCGCGATTCTGCTGCACCGATGCTCGGGCAGGCACTGGCCTTCCTGGGTGCCCCCGATGCACTGGGGCGCTATCACTTTCAGTCGGCGGGACGCCTGGGCAGGAATTAATCCAGTCCCAGCTTCTTCAGCCGGTAGCGGAAGGCGCGGAAACTGATCCCGAGCAGGCCGGCAGCGGCGGTCTTGTTGTAACGGCTTTCCTCCAGGGCGCGGGAGAGCAGCTGCTTTTCCACCCCCTCCAGGTAGCCCTCAAGGCCGTCGCGCCGTACAGCCTCCCAGGTATCGTCATCTGAGTGCCCAGTGACTGTGGCCGTCGTTGTCGGCAGAGGCCCGGCTCTCGGTGGGGCTGGTGTCGTGATTTCCGGCAGATCTTCCGCCCCACGCAGTCCCAGATCGCCGGTCTCGATCTGCTCGCCCTCGCAGAGGGTGAGGGCGCGCTCAAGGATGTTCTCCAGCTCACGCACGTTGCCGGGGAAGTCGTACTCCAGCAGCGCTGCCTCGGCGCGATGTGATAGGCGGGGAGGCTCGCTGAGGCCCATCGAGTCCACCAGCTTGCCCAGCAGGTGCTCGATGAGCACGGGGATGTCTTCACGCCGCTCGCGCAGGGAGGGCAGGTGCAGCTCGATCACGTTGACGCGGTAGAAGAGGTCCTCGCGAAAGGCACCGTCGCTCACCAGTGCGGCCAGGTCCTTGTGGGTGGCGCTGAGGATGCGTACATCGACATGATCCTCCTTGCGGGCACCGATGGCGCGTACCGCCTTCTCCTGAATGGCACGCAGCAGTTTGACCTGCATGGCCAGTGGCAGGTCGGCGACCTCGTCGAGGAACAGGGTGCCGCCGTTGGCGGCCTGGAACAGGCCCTCCTTGTCGGCACTGGCGCCGGTGAAACTGCCCTTCTTGTGGCCGAAGAGTTCACTCTCCATCAGCTCCGAGGGGATGGCGCCGCAGTTGACGGCGATAAACGGACCGTTGCGCCTGGCTCCCTGCTCGTGGATCAGTCGTGCCACCAGCTCCTTGCCGCTGCCGGACTCGCCGCTGATGTAGACCGGGGCCTGGCTGCGCGCCAGCTTGGCGATGGTCTGGCGGATTTGCGCGATCACCGCCGAGCGTCCCAGTAGCCGCTCGCTGCCGTTTGCGGCCTCGCTGCCAGCCGGTTCCGCCAGCAGCAGGGCGCTCTGTACCAGCTCGCGCAGGGTTTGCAGCTCTACCGGCTTGGAGATGAAGTCGAAGGCCCCGGCCTTGAGCGCCTCGATGGCACTGTCCATGTTGCCGTGGGCACTGATCATCGCCACCGGCAGCTGCGGGTACTCCTGCTGGATGTGGCGGACCAGCTCGATGCCGTTGCCATCGGGCAGGCGCATGTCGGTGAGACAGAGGTCGAAACGGTTGGCCTCAAGCAGGGCGTGGGCCTCGGCCACGGTCTCGGCGCTGAGACACTGGACCTGCATGCGCTCGAGGGTGAGGCTCAGCAGCTCGCGGATATCCGCCTCGTCGTCGACGATCAGGGCCAGGTGTTGTTTGCTGTCACTCATATCATTCGAACTGTTGTTGCGGATCGGCAAAGGTGAGGCGGAAGTGGCCGCCAGGCTCGTTTACGGCACGATACTCCAACTGGGCGTGATTGCACTCGGCCAGCTCTCGGGAGATGTAGAGCCCCAGGCCGGTACCACTGCTCTCGGTGGTGAAAAAGGGTTCGAAAAGGTGCTGCTGAGCCTCTTCGCTGACACCGGGGCCATAGTCCTGCACCTCCAGGTAGGGGTGGTTACGGCTATCCACTCCGTAGCTGAGGTGCAGGCGACTACCGTCCGGGCCGGCCTCGGGGGTGTGGCGCAGGGCATTGTGGCAGAGGTTGGTGAGGATTTGCCCCAGGTGGCCACGGTCGAAGCGGACCTCCATGGTCTCCTCCTGCGGGATGATGCCGATCACTCCCGTTTCCAGACTATTGACGCGGCGGAACTCATCCTCGAAGTGGCGCAGCCAGGGAAGCAGCTCGAACAGCTCCGGTTGCGAGCGATCGCGACGTCCCAGCTGCAGCACATCCTCGATGATACGGTTCATCCGCTGTGACTGTTTGACGATGATCTCGCCGAGGCGTCGATCCCCCTCATCCAGTTGCGGTGATTCCCCCAGCAGTTCGCCAGCATGACTGATGGCTGCCAGCGGGTTGCGGATCTCGTGGGCGATGCCGGCGGTGAGGCGGCCGAGGGAGGCGAGCTTGAGCTGTTGCGCCTGGCGTGTGGTGCGCTCGGCATCCTCCAGAAAGATCAGCGTGCCCTCACGCCGATTGCTGCCCAGGCCCATGAAGCGCGGCAGCAGCCGCTGGCCGCCACTGTTGAAGGGAGCGGGCTGTTCTCCGCTGTGACGCCAGCGTTGCAGCGCCTCGTGCAGGTGGGGCGAGAGCTGGGGCAGTCTCTCTGGGGTCGTATCGGTGGGGGCGCCCAGCTGGTCCAGGGCGGCGAGATTGGCCAGACGGATGCGCTCCTCGCTGTTGAGCGCAATTACCCCGGTGAGCATGCGCTGGATGATGTGGTCGGTGAGCTGGGCCATGTTCTCCAGGTCCAGCCCACGCTGGCGCGCCAGCGCCTCGCCACGCCGGGCACGACGGGCCAGCACGTGGGCCAGTACCGCGGTGGCGAAGAGGGTGGCACCCAGCAGTCCTGCCTGGGGAAAGCGGAACTCGCTGCCGGGTAGCCACAGCTGCGAATAGGTCTGTTCCAGCAGGACGGCAATGGTGGCCAGGGCGGCGAACAGCCCGGCCACCCGCTCGGCACTGATCATGCTGCCGTTGGCGATGCTCACCACCAGCAGCATGCCCAGGCCGCTGCCGACACCGCCGCTGGCGTGCATCAACAGGGTGAGCAGGACGATATCGGTGAAGACCACCCCGTAGAGCTGCAGCAGGAAGCCCGGTTGCTGCCGGTGCAGGGTATAGATGGTGAGCAGGCTGAAGATCAGGTAGGCGGTGGTGCCCTGCTCGAACAGTTCCGGATCACGCATGCCGAGAGGCGGTGGCAGCTCATCGAGCCGGGTCATCAACAGGAAGAGGCTGGCGAGCACTAGGCGGTAGAGGTTGAAAAAGCGCAGCGGCTGCCAGCGCGCATCCTCTTCCTGAAGTTCCAGTGCCATGCCCCTCATGCTCACCGCTCCCCCAGCTCCCGGTGCTCTGCTGAACAGTAGGGGCGGCCGTCCTTAAACAGGGCCTCCGAGCGGGGCAGATTGAGTCCGCAGTGGGCGCAGCGTACCGAGGGGCTCCGCTCATCGAGTCTGGCCGCTGATTCCCTCTCGCGGGCGATGCGCCGGCGCTGCAGCGCGGAGCTAATCAGGCGGTAGCCGATCAGCACCACGGCGGCAAGGATGAGCAGGCGAAGCAGGTTCATGGGGTCATCGTCATCGTCAACATGAACGCCATTGTATCGGTCGCCGGGGGTCCGGCCAAACGCCGCTTTTGCGCCCCTCGACGCTTTGCTCCAAAATAGCGACCACATTCGGCGCAAAGAGAAGAAAAGGTTGCCATGAATCTGCATGAATATCAGGCCAAGGGGCTGTTTGCCGAGTACGGCATTGCGGTACCCGAGTCGCGCGTCGCCTGCTCGCTGGTGGAGGCGGAGCATGCCGCCCAAGCGCTGGGCGGAGAGCGCTGGGTGGTCAAGGCCCAGGTGCACGCCGGCGGTCGCGGCAAGGCTGGTGGGGTGAAGCTGGTCGAGGGGCTGGATGAGCTCAAGACCACCGCCGATGCCCTGCTCGGCACTCGCCTGGTCACCCACCAGTCCGGTGCCGAGGGGCAGCCGGTTAACCAGCTGCTGATCGAGAGTGTCGGTGATATCGCCCGTGAGCTCTACCTGAGCATGGTGGTGGATCGCGCCAGCGAGCGTGTGGTCTTCATGGCCTCCAGCGAGGGTGGCATGGATATCGAGGAGGTGGCAGCTGCCACTCCGGAGAAGATCGTTACCGTGGCCATTGACCCCACCGTCGGACTGCAGGCCTATCAGAGCCGCCAGGTGGCCTTTGCGCTGGGCCTGGAGGGAACCCAGGTGCGTGAACTGGGCGCCATCATGACGGGGCTGAGCCGCCTGTTTGCCGAGCGTGATGCCTCGCTGGTGGAGATCAATCCGCTGGTGGTGACCGGCGAGGGGCACCTGATGGCCCTGGATGCCAAGATCAACGCCGATGACACCGCCCTCTACCGACAGACCCAGATGGCTGAGCTGCGTGACCCCAGCCAGGAGGACGAGCGCGAGTACCGTGCCCAGCAGCACGGCCTCAACTACGTGCGCCTGGATGGCAGCATCGGCTGCATGGTTAACGGTGCCGGCCTGGCGATGGCGACCATGGACCTCATCAAGCTGCACGGTGGTGAGCCGGCCAACTTCCTCGATGTTGGTGGTGGTACCACCGCCGAAAAGGTGGCCGAGGCCTTTAAGCTGATCCTCTCCGATGAGAAGGTGAAGGCGATCCTGGTCAACATCTTCGGCGGCATCGTCCGCTGCGACCTTATCGCCGAGGGGATCATCCAGGCCGTGCGCGAGGTACAGGCCGAGGTGCCGGTGATCGTGCGCCTGGAGGGGACCAATGTGGAACGTGGGCGCGAGCTGCTGGCCGAGAGCGGCCTGGGCGTGATCACGGCGGACGGTTTGACCGACGCGGCCGAGAAGGCCGTGGCGGCTGCGGGAGCAGCGTAATGGCGATTTTGATTGATAGCGACACCAAGGTGATCTGCCAGGGCTTCACCGGCAAGCAGGGCACCTTTCACTCCGAGCAGGCCATGGCCTACGGTACCCAGCTGGTCGGTGGCGTCACCCCCGGCAAGGGTGGGCAGACCCATCTCGATCGCCCGGTCTTCAACACCGTGCATGACGCGGTGGCCGAGACCGGTGCCGATGCCACCATGATCTACGTGCCGGCTCCCTTTGCCGCCGATGCCATCCTCGAGGCAGCCGATGCCGGTATCGAGACCATCGTCTGCATCACCGAGGGGATCCCGGTGCAGGACATGCTCAAGGTCAAGGCGGCGCTCCGGGGCTGTGGCCAGGGGCCGCGCCTGGTCGGCCCCAACTGTCCCGGGGTGATCACCCCCGGCGAGTGCAAGATCGGCATTATGCCCGGGCACATCCACCTGCCGGGCAAGATCGGCATCGTCTCGCGCTCCGGCACCCTCACCTACGAGGCGGTGCACCAGACCACCGGTGCGGGTCTCGGCCAGTCCACTTGTGTTGGTATCGGCGGGGATCCGATCCACGGCCTCAACTTTATCGACTGCCTGGCGCTGTTCGAGCAGGATCCCAAGACCGAGGGGATCATCATGGTCGGTGAGATCGGCGGTAGTGCCGAGGAGGCCGCCGCCGAATTCATCAAGCACCACGTGAGCAAGCCGGTGGTGGCCTATATCGCCGGCGTCACCGCACCGCCTGGCAAGCGCATGGGGCATGCCGGCGCCATCATCGCCGGAGGCAAGGGCACCGCCGAGGAAAAGTTCGCGGCCCTCTCCGCTGCTGGCGTTTCGGTGGTGCGCTCCCCGGCTCAGCTGGGTGAGGCGATGACCGAGGCCCTGGGCTAAGCTTTCCCCTCACTGCGAGCAAGATAGAGGAACCGTCGATGGCCAAGAGCCTGCGCATCGTCATGGCCCAGCTCAACACCGTGGTGGGCGATGTGGGCGGCAACCTGGAGCGGGTGCTGGAGGCCTGTGCTCAGGCCCGCGACGAGTTGCACGCCGACCTGGTGCTCTTCCCCGAGCTCACTCTCACCGGTTATCCCCCTGAGGACCTGCTGCTGCGCCCCGGCCTGCAGCGGCGGGTGGAGAAGGCACTGGCCGAGCTGGGCGAGCGCCTCGAAGGCATTACCGCGGTCATTGGCCACCCCAGCCAGGTGCCCGAGGGGCTGCACAATTCCGCCAGCGCCATCGTCGATGGTGGGCGTGCCTGTAGCTACGACAAGCAGTGGCTGCCCAACTACAGTGTTTTCGACGAGAAGCGCTACTTCATCCCCGGCTCGGCCCCTGGGTTGTTCGAACTCAAGGGAGTTTGCTTCGGCATTACCATCTGCGAGGACCTGTGGCTGCCCGGTCCGGTGGAGCAGGCAGCGCGCGCCGGCGCCCAGCTCATCCTCAACCTCAACGCCTCTCCCTTCCACCTGGACAAGGCTGCCGAGCGCGAGCGCAGCGCCCGTGAGCGCATCGTCGATGCCGGGGTGCCGCTCATCTACTGCAACCTGGTGGGTGCTCAGGATGAGCTGGTCTTTGACGGCGCCTCCTTCGTCATGAATGCCGAGGGCGAGATCACTCAGCATGCCCCGGCCTTCGAGGAGGGACTCTACCCGGTGGATATTGACATCGTCGACGGTCGAGCGGTTCCGCGTGCCGGCGAGCGGGTCAGCTACCCGGAGGAAGAGGCCGCCGCCTACGGTGCGCTGGTGTTGGGTGTGCGCGACTACGTCAACAAGAACGGCTTCCCCGGTGCGGTGCTGGGGCTCTCCGGCGGTATCGACTCGGCCCTGACCCTGGCGGTTGCGGTCGATGCCCTCGGCCCCGAGCGGGTGGAGGCGATCATGATGCCCACCCGCTACACCGCCGACATGAGCCTGGCCGATGCCGAGGAGGAGGCGGGCATCCTCGGTATCGATTACCGGGTGCATCCCATCGAGCCGATGTTTCAGTCCTTCCTTGATGCCCTGGCCGGGGAGTTTGCCGGTCTGCCGGTGGATACCACCGAGGAGAACATCCAGGCCCGCTGCCGCGGTCTGCTGCTGATGGCGGTCTCCAACAAGAAGGGCTCTATCGTCCTGACCACTGGCAACAAGTCCGAGATGGCGGTGGGCTATGCCACCCTCTACGGCGACATGGCCGGTGGCTTCGATGTGCTCAAGGATGTGCCCAAGACTCTGGTGTTCCGTCTTAGCGAGTACCGCAACAGCCTGGGACGGGTGATTCCCCAGCGGGTCATCGATCGGCCACCCTCGGCGGAGTTGGCCCCGGACCAGCAGGACAGCGATTCGCTGCCCGACTATCCGGTGCTGGATG
Source organism: Thiohalomonadaceae bacterium (assembly GCA_041572995.1). GTDB lineage: Bacteria > Pseudomonadota > Gammaproteobacteria > Thiohalomonadales > Thiohalomonadaceae > JBFFSW01. The sequence goes on along the minus strand of JBFFRO010000031.1, from coordinate 676 downwards.
CCATTCTCGAGCGCTACGTGGAGCAGGATCAGTGTGCGGAGGAGATCGTTGCTGCCGGTTTCGACGAGGCTGAGGTGGCGCGGGTGATCCGCCTAGTCGATATCAACGAATACAAGCGCCGCCAGGCTGCCCCTGGGCCGCGCATCACCCGTCGCGCCTTTGGCCGTGACCGCCGTTATCCCATCACCTCCGGCTATGGTCGGGACCGGCGCTGGGATCAGGTTTAGCCGGAGGGAGACTGGGATTGGCGCCGCATTCGGTGTTATTCTCAGGGGCGACGGATCAGATAACGACTACTATCGAGGAACAGCAATGAAGAAGGTCGAGGCGATCATCAAACCCTTCAAACTGGACGACGTGCGCGAGGCCCTCTCCGAGATCGGCATCGCCGGCATGACCGCCACCGAGGTCAAGGGCTTCGGCCGCCAGAAGGGGCATACCGAGCTCTACCGCGGCGCCGAGTATGTCGTCGATTTCCTGCCCAAGGTCCGCATCGAGGTGGTGATCGAAGACGATAAGGTGGACGAGTGCATTGAGACCATCACCGATGCGGCGCGCACCGGCAAGATTGGTGACGGTAAGATCTTCGTCAGCAATGTCGATCGTGTGGTGCGTATCCGCACCGGCGAGCAGGGCCCCGAGGCGATTTAATTCCCTCAGCCGCTGCGTAATGCCT
>JBFFRO010000030.1:0-11281 GCA_041572995.1 Thiohalomonadaceae bacterium | reverse complement strand
GCCTCCCTGACACGCTCGCCACGCCCATCCTCACCGATGCGGCTGATCATCAGCGGTTTGAGGCCGAAGCCCTGAAGGTGCCAGGCGACATTAAACGGGGCGCCCCCGAGCACCTCACTACCGTCGGGAAAACAGTCGAACAACACCTCGCCCATGACCACTGGGCGACCTGTCAGTGCAGGAAAAACCGGATCCATATCGTCCGTTATCATTATGAGTGGGGTGTTGTCCTTTATCCGGGACAACAGGGATAAGTCTAGCAGCCGTGGCGGGTTCTGCCCGTCAGGAGAGGCCGAGTGGGGGAATCAGTTGTGGGTGGAGCAGCACCGCCGCCCCTGCGATCAAGCCAAGCAGCAGCCACGGCCACAAGCGGCGGCGTTGTGGCTTGTTGAAGAGCGGTCGCTTGCGCCAGCGCTGCTCCGCCCTCTCTATCTCCTCACCCATGCCTATTTTCCCTGAAGTTCATATGGATACAGCATGGGCCATCTGGGCGTGAGGGTAAAGCCGCCCCGGCCTGCTACAATAGCCACCCACTTCTGCAAACGCTGCCGAGCCACCCCGTGTCCGACCTCAATCCCCGCCAAAATGAAGCCGTACGCTACATCGACGGCCCCCTGCTGGTGCTGGCCGGGGCGGGCAGTGGCAAGACCCGGGTGATCACCCAGAAGATCGCCCACCTGATCCAGAACTGCGGCTACAGCCCGCGCCACATCGCCGCGGTCACCTTCACCAACAAGGCGGCGCGCGAGATGAAAGAGCGCGTTAGTAAGCTGCTCAGCGGCGGCCAGGGACGCGGCCTGCGGGTCTCCACCTTCCACACCCTGGGGCTGGAGATCATCCGCCGCGAGCTGAAGCACCTGGGCTACAAGGCCGGCTTCTCCATCTTCGACGCCCAGGACAGCCAGGCGCTGATCAAGGAGTTGCTGCGGCGCGAGGCGGGCGACGACGCCATGGCCCGAGAGGTGCAGCACACCATCTCCAACTGGAAGAACGCCTTCGTCAGCCCGGAGCAGGCCATCGGCCTCGCCTCGGATGGCTTCGAGGTGGCCGCGGCACAGTGCTACGGTGCCTACAACCGCCATCTGAAAGCCTACAACGCGGTCGATTTCGACGACCTGATCATGCTGCCGGTGCAGCTGTTCGAGGACCAGCCGGAGGTGCTGGAGGCGTGGCAGGGGCGCATCCGCTACCTGCTGGTGGACGAGTACCAGGACACCAACGCCACCCAGTACCGCCTGGTGCAGCTGCTGGTCGGGCTGCTGGGCAAGCTCACCGTGGTCGGCGATGACGACCAGTCCATCTACGCCTGGCGCGGTGCCCAGCCGGAGAACCTGGGCCTGCTGAGCAAGGACTTCCCGGCGCTGAAGGTGATCAAGCTGGAGCAGAACTACCGCTCCATGGGGCGCATCCTCAAGGCCGCCAACCAGCTCATTGCCCACAACCCCCACGTCTTCGACAAGGCGCTGTGGAGCGAGCTGGGCTACGGCGATCCGATTCGGGTGCTACGCAGCGCCGACGAGGAGGACGAGGCGCTAAAGGTGGTCTCCGACCTGATCCACCACCGCTTCCAGAACCGCACCGATTACAGTGACTACGCCATCCTCTACCGCGGCAACCACCAGTCGCGCATCTTCGAGAAGGCGCTGCGCGAGCAGCGCATCCCCTACCATCTCTCCGGCGGCAACTCCTTCTTCTCCCACACCGAGATCAAGGACGTGATGGCCTACCTGCGCCTGCTGGCCAACCCCGAGGACGACAACGCCTTCCTGCGGGTGGTCAATACCCCGCGCCGCGAGATCGGTGCCGCCACCCTGGAGAAGCTGGGGGCCTACGCCACGGAGCGTGGGGTGAGCCTGTTCAGCGCCTCGCAGGAGCTGGGCCTGGGCCAGCGCCTCAACGAGCGCGCCCGCGCCCGCCTCACCACCTTCATCGACTGGCTGGTGGAGACCGGCCTGCAGGCCCGGGGGGCCGATCCGGTACCGGTGATCCGGCGCATGCTGCGTGACATCGACTACGAGTCCTGGCTGCAGGAGAACTCCAACACCCCCAAAGCGGCCGAGCGCCGCTGGGGCAACGTCGAGGAACTGCTCTCCTGGCTGGAGCGAATGATGCAGCCGGACGACGAGGGCAAGGCTCCCGAGGACCTCTCGGAACTGGTCGCCCGCCTCACCCTGATGGACATCCTCGAGCGCAACGCCGAGGCCGAGGGCGGCGATGCGGTGCGGCTGATGACCCTGCACGCGGCCAAGGGGCTGGAGTTCCCCCACGTCTACCTCATCGGCATGGAGGAGGAGCTACTGCCTCACCGCACCTCCATCGAGGAGGAGAATATCGAGGAGGAGCGGCGCCTGGCCTACGTCGGTATCACCCGTGCCCAGCGCACCCTGGCCTTCACCCTCGCCGCCCGCCGGCGCCGCGCTGGCGAGCTGGTGCGCTGCGAGCCCAGCCGTTTCCTCGCCGAACTTCCAGAGGATGACCTGCAGTGGGAGGGCAGGGGGATCGAGGTGCCCGCAGAGGAACGCCAGAAGCGCGGTCAGGCCCACCTGGCCAACCTGAGAGGGCTGCTGGGCGAGTCTTAAGGCAGGCGGAACTGGCAAATGCTAGGATCTGCGACTATGCTTATGTGCAGGCGTGTGTATAACGCAGGAACAAAATCATGAACATCAGCAGCAGCGTCAACATTCCGGGCACCATCGCCCCCTACAGCCACCCCTCCGCCGAGGAGCAGCTGGGGCGTTCTGATGTCTCCGCCCCCACCGAGACCGAGCAGGCGGTACCGCCCAGCAACGAGGTACAGGCCCGCCAGCCCAAGCAGGACGAGCCCGAGGCCCGTCGTGACGGCGATGAGCGTGTCGGTGGGCAGATCGACGCCTACGCATAAGCGACGGTGATTCGATAAAAAGGCGGCCTTGGGGCCGCCTTTTTTATGCTTCACGTGAGGGAAACGGAAACAAAAAAGGGGCGCCATGGCGCCCCTTTTCATTTACAGCCGGTCAGGCTCTTACTTGCTGTTCTCCAGCATGTACTCGATGGTGGCCTTCAGCTCGTCATCGGTGCAATTGCCACAGGTGCCGCGCGGCGGCATGGCATTCTTGCCGTTGATGGCGCTGTTCAAAAGGGCATCGATGCCGGTAGCCGCACGCGGGCCCCAGGCAGCGGCGTCACCCAGCTTGGGGGCGCCGGCAGCGCCACTGTCGTGACAGGCAAAACAGGCGGACTTGTAGACCGTCTCACCGGAGCGCGGTTCGGCGGGAGCGGCCGGGGCAGCCGGAGCCGGGGTCTCGGCAACGATCGGGGCGCCGGTGTTCACCTGGCCGACCGGGGCCACACGCTCAGCAATGGCGGCCTCGCTCATGTCACCACTGGCTCCGCCCTTAATGGCAGACTGCATGGTGGAGTTGATCACCACCACCAGAACAACCACGCCGAGCACCGCCATGATGCTCATACCGAAATAGCTTTTCATCTCATAAGCTCCTGATTATCTCAATAGACGTTCGAGACCGGAGATGCTCCCGGGCTCGGCAATCGGGTTTCGTTCTTAAGGGGCACTGCCCTGAAACGGATCTGATTCAGTATATCCTAAAATACCTGATGCACAAAAAGGCCCCGCCGCGTGGACGCCAAGGGCGCGGGCGGGTATCCTTAGGGCCGCTTTTAGCAAGCACCCCTTGCTTCACGCGCCCGTAGTTCAGCTGGATAGAATATCGGTCTCCGACACCGAAGGTCACAGGTTCGAATCCTGTCGGGCGCGCCATCCATGAAAAAGGCCCTCTCAGGAGGGCCTTTTTTCTTGCTGCAACGGTATCAGTGCCGTGCGTAGGCCTCGAAATCGTCCGCCTGAAGCGGGCGGCTAAAGTGGTACCCCTGGGCCAGTTGGCAGCCTTCGCCAATCAGCAGCTGGCGCTGCTCATCGTTCTCCACCCCCTCGGCGACCACCTTCAGCTGCAGGCTGTGGGCGAGGGCAATGACCGCCTTGGTAATCGCAGTGTCATTAGCATCCCCCGGGATATCACGAACGAAGGATTTGTCGATCTTCAGGCAGCTGATGGGGAAGCGCTTGAGGTAGCTAAGCGAGGAGTAACCGGTGCCGAAATCGTCCACCGCCAGCTCCACGCCCAGGGCACGCAGCTGGTCGAGTATACTAGCGGCCTGCTCTGGGTGGCTCATGAGCACACTCTCGGTGATCTCCAGCTCCAGGCTATCGGCTGCCAGGGCATTTCGCTCCAGTGCCTCACGCACCTGACCGATCAGGTCTCCGCGCTGAATCTGCAGGCTGGAGATATTGACCGCGATCTGCTCCAGCTCCACTCCTGAATCACGCCAGCGACGCAACTGCGCAGTGGCCTCGGCCAATACCCAGGCGCCGATATCGAGGATGGCGCCACTCTCCTCAGCCAGGGGAATAAACTCGTCGGGCGGCACCAGCCCCAGTTCCGGGTGGTTCCAGCGGATCAACGCCTCGGCGCCGAGCAGGCGGCCGCTGACCAGATCCACCTTGGGCTGGTAGTAGAGCTCCATCTCACTGTGCTCCAGTGCACCGCGCAGCCCGGCCTCCATGTGCAGTCTGCGCTCAGCCTCCAGCGTCAGTTCCTCGGTATAAAAATGGAAGGTGTTGCGTCCTGCATCCTTGGCCTTATACATGGCTGCATCGGCATTCTTGATCAGGGTCGCGACATCCTCCCCATCCTCGGGGAAAAGGCTGATACCGATGCTGGCCCCCAAATAGAGTTCGTGGTCATCAATGGTGAACGGTTCGACCATGGCCTTCTGGATCTTCTCCGCGACCACATCGACCTCCTCCACCCGCACGAACTCCTCGATAAGAACGATGAACTCATCACCGCCAAGGCGGGCCACCGTATCCGAATCGCGCAGACAGCCCTGAAGGCGCCTGGCCACCTGGCGCAGCAGGCGATCACCAATGGGGTGGCCGAGGGTATCGTTGACGATCTTGAAGCGGTCCAGGTCGAGGAACAGCACCGCCACCCGATCACTGTGACGTCCACTGCGGGTGATGGCGTGCTGCAGACGGTCATCCAGTAACAGGCGATTGGGTAGACCGGTGAGCGGATCGTGATGGGCGAGGTGATCGAGCTGATCCTGAGTACGCTTGATCGCACTGATATCGGAGAACACCGCCACATAGTGGCTGGGTCGGCCGTCATCACCGTAGATGGTACTAATGGTCATCCACTCGGGATTGACCTCACCGTTCTTGCGCCGGTTCCAGATCTCGCCACGCCAGCTGCCATTACGCTCGATGTCATGCCACATCTTTTGGTAGAAGAGTTCTTCGTGGCGCTCGGAGCGACGGAAATTGGGTTTCTTGCCCACCGTCTCCTCGGCACTGTAGCCGGTGATCTCGCTAAAGGCTCTGTTGACCATGGTGATCTTGAGATCGGCATCGGTAACCAGCACGCCATCGGCGGTATTCTCAAACACCGCGGCGGCCTGCTTGAGCTCATCATCGGCATGCTTACGATCGGTAATATCCCAGAACACGCCGAGGATGCCGATCACCTCAGCCCGCTCATTACGCACCGGGCTTTTCACCGTGTGCACGATGAAGTGCTGCCCCTGATCGTTCCAGAAATCCTCTTCCAGTTCGACGATTTCTCCCAGCTCCATAATACGCTGGTCGTCGGCACGGTACTTTGCCGCCGCCCCGGCACTGAAGAAGTCCTCATCGACATGGCCGGCAATAGACTCCGGCTCGATCCCGAGTTCCTCGGCAAAGCTGCGATTGCACGAGATATAAACCGAGTTTCGATCCTTGTAAAAAATCTTTTGCGGAACGTTATCCACCAGGTTTCGGTAGCGGTCTTCACTCTCCACCAGGTCGGCGTTTCGCTGCTGGATGTGCTCGGCCATTTCGTTAAAGGCCGTGGCCAACATTCCCAGTTCGTCATCACGACGCAGGTTCACCCGATGGCTATAGTCACCCTGGCGTATCGAATCAACACCATCGAGCAGCTCGTCCACCGGACGGTTAATACTACGACCGGCAGCATAGACTCCCAACGGCAGGATCAACAGTGCAGAGACCAGCAGTACCGGCCACACCACGCGATTGGTCTGGCTGACCGCAGCGGCAACCATGGACTTGTCCACCGCGCCGACCAGATAGAAGCGCATCTCCTCCAGCGGCAGATGGACCACCGCATGGTAGTGCCCGTCATCCTCGCTACGGTACATTTGCACATGCTCAAACGATGCACCGAACCAGTCGTAGGCCACGGAGCCCTGCAACTGCACAGCATCCAGCGCATGCACCGTGCCGATGGCCTCGCCCAGCTCATCCTGAATGGAGAAATCCACTCCGCTTTCGGCGTAAACCCTTGCGATAAACTCCTGATCAACAAACTGCTCGGCCAGCACATAGCCAACCACTTCCTGGGCGCCATCGGGGAAACTACGTAATACCGGCGCGCTGAAGGCAATGGTAAGGCGGCCATTGCGTAGGTGATGGCGCTGCTTGTTATGAAGAATGCCATCGTGGTCGTGCATGACGGTGGGCATGGTCCCCGCTTGCCATTGCTGTTCGCCAGCTGAAACCATCACCTGGAAGCTACCGTCATCAAGGTAGCTGCCGTATCCCGCGACTCCGCCACTGTAGAAGGCAAACACTTCGCCATCGGCGCCATAGACCGCCAGTTCATTGAAGCGTGAGGAAAGTGCCCGTACCGAAAGTTCTTCGGCCATGGCGCGCTTCTCACCGTCGAAGACTAGTGCCTGGTAATTTTGCGGATCGGCATAGCGCTGAATCATGCTCACCCGCTCGATGATCTCCTCCTGAGCGGCCAGCGCTCGGGCCATCCCTTCGGTACGCGCGGCCAAATCATTGAGTTCACTGAAGACCTCACTGTAGAGATGCTGGAACTTCAGCTCCGCCTGCTCTTCGTAGAAACTCCGAACCAGATAATTGAGCGCACCACCCACCATGGTGAGCGTCAGGACGATGGTCAGTAGCAGCAGTATGAGTAGCTTCTTTTTCATGGCCGTCGCACCGGGTCTAGAAGATCGGCACAATCTCCTCGACGTTGTCGGTGGTAACCCGGATGGACTCAACGACGATGCGCCGTGCCACCTCACGCCCCTGGGCGATGGCCATCACCGCCTTTGCCGTGGCCTCAGCACTGGTCGGGTAAGTGTAACTGGCCGCCTGCTGCCCGGCGCGGATCGCCTCGCGCGCCTCACGGATATAGTCAATGCCGACGATGGGAATGGTGGCCGGATCCAGTCCGGCGCTCTCCAAGGCAATGCGGGCACCGGCGGCCATGGAATCACTATGGGCGTAGATGGCATCAAAGGCGATGCCCTCGGCCAGCACCGCCTCGACCGCGAGCAGGGCGTCACCGCGCAGGTAGTTTCCAACCCTTGAGGCGACCAGCGTCATCCCCGGGTGCTCTGCCAGTTCCTCAACAAAGGCTTGCGTGCGGGCGATGGCGGTGCTGGCGGTAGGCACGCCCTCCAGCATCAGCACCCGCCCCTTGCCAGCCATCTCTGCGGCGAGAAAACGGGCGGCATCACGGGCAATGAGCGTGTCGTCGGGGCCGACCAGGGTGGTGTAGCTCTCGCCAGGAATATCACGGGTAACCAACACCACCGGAATCCCCCCGGCGTACACACGGGCGATCACCGGGGCCATGGCGCGGCCATCACGGGGACTGGTGATGAGGATATCCACACCACGATGCAGCAGGTCCTCAATATCGCCGATCTGCTTGGCGGTGCGCCCCTTGCCGTCGGTGACGATGAGCTCGACATCGGGATACTTGGCAAACTCACGCTCAAGCTCATGCACCTGGGCCAGGCGCCAGTCGTTGCCCAGGGTGTCCTGGGCGAAACCGATCTGCAGCGGCGCGTCTGCCGCCTCGGCAGGGCCAAGCCAGCCCAGCAGCAGCAGTAGCGACAGTCGCAGCCCTCGTTTCATTCACCCTCTCCAAATCTCAGGCCCGTCCTGGGGTTAGCTCTACCGCTTTTATCCTTGGCTGGGCCTGCGGTGATCAAGGATGATGATTCTACATTAACCAAGCAATCTAGTCGGCATTTTCTGCCATGCAGCGGTTACGCCCAGCCCGCTTGGCGGCGTAGAGTGCGGCGTCGGCACGGGTGAAGACCGCCTCGTCATCATCCCCCTCATGGAACTGTGCCACGCCGCAGGAGATGGTTACCGGCACCCGCACCCCGCGGTGATGGAACTCGGTACCGGCAATAGTCTCGCGCAACTTGTCGGCCGCCAACATGGCACTCTGCAGATCGGTCTCCGGTAACAACAGCACAAACTCCTCACCGCCGAAACGGGCGACGAAATCGGTCTCGCGCACCTGTTTGCTGAGGATCTTGGCGATCACACTGAGCACCCTGTCACCCGCCTGGTGGCCGTAGGTATCGTTGACGCCCTTAAACTTATCCACGTCCCAGACCGCAACGCACAGCGGTGAGCCATAGCGTGCCCAGCGGGCCTGCTCCAGGGCCAGGCGCTCATTGTAGGCGAGTCGGTTGGGGATACCGGTAAGCGGATCGACCTGTGCGGCACGGCGCTCCTTCCTGATGTTGGCGCGCAGCTCCCTAGCCTCGCCCTCCATGTCGTGCAGTCTTTCCGTCAGCTCGGCGACCCGCTGCTCGGCCTGCTGCAGGCGATCTTTCTCGGTATCGCTAAAACGCTCCAGGTGCTCGCGGATCGTCTCCATGTGGCGCTGCACACTGCCCTTAAGGGCATCCAGCTCCTCGGCCTGCTCCATGCTGTCGGCGATGCCCTGCATCTGCTCCTCCACGGCACTGTTGAGGCGGCCGCCATCGGTCAGGGATTCGCGCTGGCTGTCGAGGTTGAGCTGAACATTCTTATCCAGCTCCTGCAGACGCTGGGTAAGCTGTTTGAGGAAGCTCTCCATCTCGGCGTGCTCACGCTGCACCCTGGCGCGCATCTCGCTCACCAGATCGGCCACCGAGGAAACCATGGAACCGATGGCTTCGCCCTCCAGGCCATGCACCAGCTCGCCCTTAAGCGCCTCCACCCGCGACTGCTGTTCGGCGGGCAGCTCCAGTCGCTCGAGCAGTTGTAGCAGGGCCTCTTCGATGCCGTGACCCGTCGCCTCGCCACACAGCGCGGCGATGGCCTCGGCCACCGCCTCCAGCTCGATCGCATTGGCCGCCCGGTGCAGGCGCGCATCCAGTGAGCCGAGGTCGGCACCCCGTTCCATCAGCACGGTGACGATGCGCCCGAGCAGGGCGCGGGACTGCTCCAGCCCATCGCCTTGCTCTCCCCCTGCCTCTGCACCACCGAACAGACGCCCAAGCAGGCCGCCCCCAGCGGCGGCCGGCGCCTCCCCGTCAGCGACACTGCCGAGTGCCTCGTTGAGCAGGCTACCGAGCTCGTCGCAGATCCCCTCCAGCGAGTGACCGGGGGCACTGGCCGCGAGCCGCTTGTGCAAAGCCTTACCCCGTGCGGCCAGCTCTGGGGGTAGCTGCAAACCCTCCAACAACCTCTCCAGCAACTGCTGAGCACTGGGTGGCCGCAGCTGGTCCAGGCCCTGAATGCGCTGGTAGATACGCTCCAGATCGCTACTCAGCTCATTAAAGGAGAGCCCCTTGCGCAGCTTCTCGCGCAGCTGGGCGAGCTGGCGATTGAGCTCGGGGTCGGCGGCATCGGCGGCCAGGGTAAGGCGGCTGAGGGCATGGCGCATCTGCTCCTCCAGTGCCTCCCACAGCGACTCCTTCTGCTCCAGCGCCTCCACCTCGGCGTAATATTTCGCCTTCCAGTTTTCGCTCTCGTTCTCGCTCATGCTTCGAGCCTCAAGCTGTCATCGTTATTCATGGTCTGCTCACCGCTCAGCCCCCCAGTACGCCGCTGGGCAGGCGCAATTGCATGGCGATCGGCAGGTGGTCGGAGTAGCGCTCCGGCAGTACCTGACAGGCCTCTACCTCCAGCTGCGGGGTAACCAGGATATGGTCGATACTGCGCTGGGGGCGCCAGCTGGGAAAGGTGCTCATCGCCTGCTCGGGTTCGCGCAGCTCGCTGCGGGAGAAGAGGGTACGCATCTCTGGTGAACCGGGCTCGCTGTTCATATCCCCCATCAGCACCGCATGGCGAAAATCCGCGAGTCGCTCGGCAACGAAGCCCAGCTGGCGGCAGCGGGCGCGGCGACTCAGGGCCAGGTGCACCATCATCACCGCCAGGGCATTGTCGCCGTGGCCAAAACGCATCATCAAGGCGCCACGCCCGGGGATCAGCCCCGGTAGCGGATACTCCTCCACCGCATCGGGCTGGATACGACTAAGCAGGGCGTGGCCGTGCTGGGCGATGCGCCCAAGGTTACGGTTGATCTGGTGGTGCCAGAAGGGGAAGTGGGCCTGCTCGGCAAGGAACTCGCTGAGGTTAACGAAACCGGTGCGATGGCTGCCCGAGTCCAGTTCCTGCAGACCGACGATATCGTAATCGTGCAGCAGGCGACCGATATGGCGCAAGTTATCCAGACGCCGTGCCGCCGGCAGCAGATTCTTCCAGCTCTTGGTGAGGTAGTGACGCGGGGTGGTCGAGCGGATCCCCACCTGGACGTTGTAGCTGAGCAGGCGCAGACGGCGGCCCGTCTCCGTCATCTCACCCTCACTGCTCGGCTTATCGTGCATGCGGCTCCTTTAAACGGGGCAGACCATCTCCCCCAGCTGCGCGGTCAGTTTAAGATTTTCACTGTAATCCACCGGGCAGTCGATCACCACCACCCCTTCGTCGGCCAGGGCCAGCTCAAGGATCGGCGCCAGCTCGTCGGCGTGGCTGACCCGGTAACCCTTGGCACCGAAGGACTCGGCGTACTGGACGAAGTCGGGGTTATCAAAATCTACGTGTGAGGTACGGCCGAACTGGTTGAGCTGCTTCCATTTAATCAGGCCGTAGCCACTGTCGTTCCAAATCAGAATGACGATGGGGATGTTATAGCGTACCGCCGTCTCGATCTCCTGCGAGTTCATCATGAAGCCGGCATCGCCGGTCACCGCCACCACCTTGCGTTCGGGGTGGGCGAGCCGGGCACCGATGGCCCCGGGCACGGCGATGCCCATGCTGGCAAAGCCGTTGGAGATGATGCAGGTGTTGGGATACTCGCAGCGGAACATGCGTGCCATCCACATCTTGTGGGCGCCCACGTCGCAGATAACGATGTCCTCCAGGTCCAGGGCGGTACGCAGGTCCCAGATGACCTTCTGCGGCTTGATCGGGAAGCCCTGGTCCTCGCTGCAGGCCTTCATCTCCTTGATCAGGGCCTCGCGCAGCGAGCGCAGG
>JBFFRO010000029.1:0-11392 GCA_041572995.1 Thiohalomonadaceae bacterium | reverse complement strand
CTTCCCCCTCCACGGAGAAGTGTTTACGCAGGGTCAGCATGGTGGTGTAGCGACAGCGCTCGTCGATACGGATATGCAGGTCGTGGTGGCCCTCGGCACAGAGCAGCAGCTCCTCATCGGCCTCAGCAAGCTCGGGCAACAGCTGCTTGAGCTGGCGGTAGTTCTCCTCGAAGTACCAGAGCGGGCTGTGGGGCCTGACGCGGGGAATGGTATGGCTCATCGGAACTCCTGCAACCGGGCACGCAGGCGGCCGTGGGCCTGGCTGAGCAGCTGACTGACACGCGACTCGGAGACCCCGAGGACCTCGCCGATCTCGCGCAGGTTTACCTCCTGCTCGTAGTAGAGCGACATAATCATCCGTTCGCGCTCGGGCAGCTTGTCGATGGCGGCGATCAGGTGCTCGCGGAACTCACCATCGAGGAGCGCCTCCTGGGGCAGGGCGTCGCTGGAGGCGAAACGGGCCTCACCGCTCTCACCATCCTCGGTGGTCATGTCATCAAGGCTGAGCATACGGCTGGAGCTGGTCTCCTGGAGGATCTGGAAGTACTCCTCCAGCTCGACCCCCAGCTCCCTGGCCACCTCGGCATCCTCGGCATCACGACCGCTGCGTGCCTCCACCGCGGCGATCGCCCGGTCCAGATCACGCGCCTTGCGGTGCAACGATTTGGGCGCCCAGTCGTTGCGCCGCAGCTCATCGATCATCGAGCCGCGGATACGAATACCCGCATAGGTGTCGAAACTGGCTCCCTGGGAGGGGTCATACTGGCCGGAGGCGTCCAGCAGGCCGATCATGCCTGCCTGGATCAGGTCATCCACCTGTACGCTGGCGGGCAGACGGGCGACCAGGTGGTAGGCGATGCGTTTGACCAGCGGTGCATACTGCTCCACCAGTTGTTCCCGGGATATCTCTCCGCTGGCGCTGTACATCGGGGTGTTCCACCACTCCGTGCTGACAAGGAATGGCGATTATTGCACACCCACGCGGTGAGTCGGAAAAAAGCGTGAAGCCCCCAGGCGTTACCAGTGAATATCAGGCGTAGAAATCCAGCCGTCCCGGCGCCAGTGGCGCATGCTGGATGGGGGTACTGCCCTCCTCGGTCCCAATCTCGGCAAAACCGAAGGCACGACCGCCGCCGCCACTGCGCCCCTCGCCCTGCTGCTGTTGCTGCCCCCGCGAGTGGACGTCGGCCTGGCCCAGGTTGAGTCCCTGGTCGGCAAACATCTCACGTAGCCTCGGTAGCGAGGACTCCAGTGCCTCACGTGCCTGCGGGGTTGCGGCGACAAAGCTCACCTGCGCCTGATCCTGATTGAGCGTGAGGCGCACCTCAATGGGACCGAGGTGGCGGGGGTTAAGCTGCAGCTGCGCTTCCTGCACGCTGTTACGTGCCATCCACACCATACGCTCGCCCATGGCCCGGTCCCAGCCGGGCTGCTGCACCGGCGGCTGTACCGGCAGCTGGATCAGGTTGCTGGGTGTGGTACCCAGGGCCCCCTGTACCGGCGCACTAGCGGCAACGGCGGGTGCCGGTGCCGCAGCCGAGGCAGCGGCAGAGCCCGGTAGCGGGGTGGAACCGGTATTCAGGAGTTCTTGCACTGGCGCCGCAGACTCACCCGCACGGGCGGTCACCGCGCGCAGGGCAGTGACATCACCCTCGACAGGCACCTCACTCCTGGCAGCCATCGCTGCCTCCAGCGGCGCCCCCTTCAGGGTAGCGTGTAAAGTGGCAGTGGTTTTGGGTTCACGGGCAGCGGCTACGCGCGCCTCATGCAGCGTCGCTCCCTGCTCACCCTCCAGCGGGGCCTCTATGGCCGCCTCCCCCTTGGGCACCGCCACGGAGGGCGTGGTCTTGAGGCGTTCGGCCGGCGACAATGCCGACACCCGGCTGCCACTGTCGAAGGGGGCATCTGCACCCTCCGCCTCACGGGCGGCCGCCGGAGTCTCGAGCGGAAGTGGGGCGGCAAGGGAGAACGGCAACATTTTGCCGCCCTCCTCCTCAGCCTCCTCACCGGCGCTCACGGTTTCTTGACGCTCCTCGGCTTCATCCTGCTCGCCCTTCCCCTCCCGGCGGGGCTGCTCCTCAGCATTCAGCTCTTCGCCATCGCGCCCCTCAAGCTCATCGCTCTCGCTCGTGGCGACCTCCTCATCGATACCGTCACGCTCCTCCAGGGCGCTATCTGACTGGGTTTCGCGGCTTTCCATGCGCTCCTTGAGTTCGTGGGAGAAGGGCTGTCCCGCCTCGCCGGCGGCACGGGCTTTGGGGGCCTGGGGCTTGATAGCAAGCAGGTCGGCATCGAGGCCGGGGGTGGAGGTGGGCATCATCTTTTTGACTCCGGATTAGCTGTTACCCGGAATGATGCAATCGATATGCCAGACGAGGCAGATTAATCCTTGCGTCGGGGGCGCTGGGCGAATTCGTCGCTCTCCTTCTGCTCGCGGCGCTGGTGCTGCAGCCGCTCATCCTCACGCATGCGCTCGGCCACCTTGTCCACCGCCAGCGACTTGCTACGGGCCTGCAGCCAGCGGCTCTCCTGCTGCTGGCAGTCGTGCTCGGCCATGCTGACAGCGTTCTTCTGCTGCTCGACGGCCTGGTTGAGGCTGGCGAGAAAGCGCTGTAGATCCATCAGCTTGGCGGCGGTAAGGCCGGCGCTGCCCGCCTGCTCGTACTGGCGGTAGTAATCCTTGCGGTAGCGCTCCAGCTCCTCCAGCTTCTGCTGCTGCGCCTGCAGGGTACTGCGGCACTCGCCCAGCAGCTGGGCAGCCTTACGCTCGCGATCATCGCTAATGCGCTGAACCGGCTTGAATCGTTCGGATCGGGTCATGGGGGGCTCGCCTGTGGCTACTGGTTACACCCTAGCACAGGCTCAGCTGCTAGCGCCTTATCGCGGGCCCATCGGCGGGGCCTGCATCGGCGCCGGCTCACTCTCCTGGAGGTGCATCTGCGTGAGCACCTGCAGGTCATGCAATGACTGGGCGTAGTCGGTGCACTCATCCATCCCCTGCTGCAGGAACTCGTTGAGGGAGGGTTCCATGATGATCGCCTCGTCAATGCGCGGATCGGAACCGGCCTGATAGGCGCCCACGGAGATCAGGTCGCGGTTCTGCTGGTAGGTGGAGTAGAGGCGGTTGAACCAGCGTGCCGACTGCTGCTGCTCCTCGTCGGTGATCTGCTGCATGGCGCGGGAGATGGACGCCTCAATATCGATGGCCGGGTAGTGCCCCGCCTCGGCCAGGCGGCGCGAGAGCACCACGTGACCATCGAGAATACCGCGGGCGGCATCGGCGATGGGGTCCTGGGGATCATCCCCCTCGGTCAGCACGGTGTAGAAGGCGGTAATGGAACCGCCCCCCTCTTCGCCGTTGCCGGCACGCTCCACCAGCGAGGGGAGCTTGGCGAAAACCGAGGCGGGATAGCCCTTGGTGGCCGGCGGCTCACCGATGGCCAGGGCCAGCTCACGCTGGGCCTGGGCATAGCGGGTCAGGGAGTCCATCAACAGCAGCACATCCTGCCCCTGGTCACGGAAATATTCGGCAATGGCGGTGGCCTGGGCGGCGCCGTGCAGGCGCATCACCGGCGGGCTGTCGGCCGGGGCGGCCACCACCACCGCACGGCGCATCCCTTCTGGACCGAGGATGTGGTCGATGAACTCCTTCACCTCGCGGCCACGCTCGCCGATGAGACCGACGACGATCACATCAGCGGTGGTGAAGCGGGTCATCATCCCCAGCAGCACACTCTTGCCGACGCCAGTACCGGCGAACAGTCCCATGCGCTGGCCGCGGCCGACGGTGAGCAGGCTGTTGATGGCGCGAACGCCCACATCCAGCGGCTCGTTGATGGGATGACGGGCCAGCGGATTGATGAAGCGGCCGCTCAGCGGCAGCTTCTCGTGGGTCTCCAGTGGTCCCTTGCCGTCCAGCGGCTGACCGGTACCGTCGATCACCCGGCCCAGCAGTTGCTCGCCCACCGGCGCCTCGTAGACCCGACCGGTGGGGATGACCCGCGAGTCCGGGCCGATACCGCGGATATCGCCGGTTGGCATGAGGTAGAGCTTTTCGCCGGCGAAACCGACCACCTCCGCCTCCACCCGACCGCCGTCGGGGGACTCGATAAGGCAGCGGGCACCGACATTGGCGCGCAGCCCCTCGGCCTCGATGGTGAGACCGACCATACGCGTAACCCGCCCCTCCACCGCCAGCGGCAGCCTCTCCTCCAGGCGCTTGTGGTAGCGACCCAGACGCTCGCTCATGCGCGCAGCGCGCGCCTGCAGGTCAGGCGTCGTCGGGCTCATCGGCGGCTTCCTCGACGGAGGGGTCATCGCGCCGTACGCCGCCCAGCAGCTCGGCGATCACGGCATTAAGGCGCTTCTCCACACTGGCGTCGATCTGTGAGTGCTCGCTGCTCAGGCGGCAACCGCCACGGCTGAGCATGGGGTCCTCGACAATCTGCCAGCGGCGGTCCTCGTCACTGCCCATCTCCAGCGATTCACGCACCAGGGCAGCATCCTCCGGGTGGAGGAAGACCTGGATGCGACGGGCGGCGGCGGGCAGCGCCGAGAGCGCCTCACGCACCAGCCCCACTACCTCGCCGGGGTCAATGTTCAACTGGCGACGGATCACCTGGCGGGCGATGGCAATGACCAGCTCCACCAGCTCCGTCTCGACCCGCTCGTCCACCAGGCGTAGCGGCTCGGCAAACTCCAGCATCAGCTGCTCAAGACGCTGGGCTCTGGCGTTGATTTCAGCCTGGGCGGCGGCCAGCCCCTCGCGGCGCCCGGCCTCCAGCCCCTCGGCGTGGGCGGCCTGGCGAATCGCCTCGATCTCTTCCGCGGTGGGCGGCTTGGGCAACTCGTCGAGATCCTCCGAACGCGCCTCGGGAGCCTGCATGTTGGGCAGCTCCCAGCGCTCGTAGGCGCTCTGCGAACCGTCGCTGATGATCCTACCGTGATGGTGTTCGGGGTGTTGCTCAGAGGAACTCATCGCCACCACCACCCAGGCTGATATCGCCAGCATCGGCCATGCGACGGGCAATCGCCAGGATCTCCTTCTGCGCATTCTCCACGTCGCTGACGCGCACCGGCGCCGAGGCCTCCAGATCGTCGCGCAG
Source organism: Thiohalomonadaceae bacterium (assembly GCA_041572995.1). Lineage (GTDB taxonomy): Bacteria > Pseudomonadota > Gammaproteobacteria > Thiohalomonadales > Thiohalomonadaceae > JBFFSW01. The sequence goes on along the minus strand of JBFFRO010000029.1, from coordinate 6,287 downwards.
CATCTCCGCAGCACGCTTGGACATGTTCTTGAAGATCTTCTCCTTGAGCCCCTCTTCCGCGCCCTTAAGGGCGGTGATCAGGCTCTCGGAGGAGACCTCGCGCAGCAGCGCCTGGATACCCCGGTCATCGACATCGATGAGGTTGTCGAAGACGAACATCAGGTCCTCAATCTGGGTACCTAGTTCGGTGTCCCTCTCCTTGACCTTATCGAGGATGGCGCCGCCATCCGAGCTATCCATGAAGTTGAGCAGGTTGGCCGCCGACTTGGTGCCGCCGACGCTGGAGGACTTGATATTGGTGGCACCGGAGAACTGCTTCTCCAGGATCTCATCCAGCTCCGCCAGCGCGGTGGGCTGGATACCATCGAGCGAGGCGATGCGCATGAGGATATCCACGCGCATATTCTCCGGCAGCAGGCTAAGCACGGTAGCCGACTGGTCCGGCTCCAGGTAGGAGAGGACGATGGCGATGATCTGCGGGTGCTCCAGGCGCACCACCTCGGCGATGGCCCGCGGCTCCATCCACTTGAGGGTCTCCAGGCCCTTGGCCGAGCGACCGAGGAGGATGCGGTCGATCAGGTGATCGGCCTTGTCCTCGCCCAGCGCTCCCTGCAACACGTTGCGCAGGAAATCCTCGTTGCCGGTACCCAGGGCGGTCTGCGTACCCAGAGTGTGGGCAAAGTCAGCGACCACGCCGTTGACCTCGTCGCGGGTGACGTTACCGACACCGGCCATCGCCTCACCCACCTTCTGCACCTCTTTGGGACCGAGGTGCTTCATGATCTCGGCAGCAGTCTTCTCACCCAGGCTCATCATCAGAATGGCCGCGCGGGCAGAGCCGGAGAGTTTGCCAGTATGTTCGGCCATGAATTAGTGCTCCTGTGCGATCCAGTTACGTACCACCTGGGCGACCAGTTTCGGGTCATCCTTCACCACGTCCTGAACCAGCTTGATGTTCTCTTCATAGGCGCCGGGGCGCGGCAGTTCAACCGCGTTCTCACTCGGGCCACTGAGGCTCAGCTTGTCCTCGGACATACCCTCACCACCCGCCATGGAACCGCCACCGGGCAGCGCCATGGCCTCACCCGCTGCAGCCGCCGGCGGCGCGCTGAGATTACGGATGAGCGGGCGCAGCACGCCGAAGATCAGGGCCAGCAGCACCAGCAGGGCGCCACCGGCCTTGGCGTACTCAATCACCCAGGGCTGCTCCCAGACCGGCAGCTCAGGCAGCTCCGGAATGGCCTCGGGGTCGGCGAAGGCGGCGTTGATCAGGTTCACGCTGTCGCCACGCTGAGCATTATAGCCGACCGCCTCGCGCACCAGCGCGGTCAGACGCTCCAACTCCTCGGCGCTACGCGGCTGGCGCACCACCTCACCGTCTGCATTGGTGACCAGGCGGTCATCCACTACCACCGCGACCGACAGGCGCTCGATGCGGCCCGAGGCCTGGCGGCTGTGGCTGATGGTGCGATCCAGTTCGTAGTTCACGGTGGAGTTACGACGGGTGTTGAGCGTACGACCCTCCTCGGTGGCTCCCTGGCCATCCAGGGTCTCAGGTGCAACGGCATCGCCCGGAGGCTGGTTGGAAAGCGCGCCGGGGACACCCTGGGCACCGGCGCCCATGTTGCGTTCCTCGCTCACCTGCTCGCTACGCAAGGCAGGCAGGTCCGGGTTGTAGGTCTCCATGGTCTGTTCGGTGACGGTGAAGTCCATCTCCGCGCTGACCTGGGCGCGCAGGCCGTTGTAGCCGATCACCGGGCCGAGGATGTCCTCGATGCGGGCCACATAGCTCTCCTCCAGACGGCGGGTGTAATCAAACTGTTCCTGGTTGAGGGCCATCTCGCTGTCGCCCTTGGGCTTGCTCAGCAGGCGACCGCTCTGGTCCACCAGAGTGACGCGTTCACTCTCCAGGTTGGGAATGCCGGCGGCGACCATGTGGGTAATGGCGGCCACCTGTTCGGCCTCTAGGGTACGCCCGGCGTAAAGCTCCAGCAGCACCGAAGCACTGGGCTTCTGCTTCTTGCGCACGAACACCGACTGCTTGGGCAGGGCCAGGTGAACACGGGCATTGCGCACTGCACTGAGGGTAATGATGGAGCGGGCCAGCTCCTCCTCCAGGGCGTGCTGGTAACGGGTGGTCTGGATGAACTGGCTGGTGCCGAAATCCTGCTTCTGCTGCAGCACCTCCAGGCCGACGCCGCTGCTCTTGGGGTAGCCCTCGGCGGCCAGTTCCAGGCGCAGCTTACGCACATCACCACCGGGCACCATCAGCGCGCCGGTGGATTCATCAAGACGGTAGGGAATGTTGCGCTGCTCCAGCAGCTGCGCCACCTCGGCCGCCTCGGCCTGCGCCATGCCATGGAACAGCGGGGTGTAGCCGGGCTCTCGCAGCCACAGCATCACCGCCACGCCCAGGGCCACCGCGGCGGCGATGCCAAAGAGGCGACCGATCTGCTGAATGACCGGCAGGGTGGTGATCTCCTGAAGGCTTGCCAGGCGGCTTTCGGTATTGCTGTTGGTGGTAACCATTTCCATCGTCTTGTCCCGTAATGCTGTCGATTAATACGCCGAGTGAGTTCTGAGCAGATCTGCTAGACCTGCATGCGCATAATCTCCTGGTAGGCATCGATCATCTTGTTGCGCACCTGCACCATGCCCTCGAAGGCGAGTCCGGCCTTGCCCTTGGCGACCATCACCTGGGCGAGGGAGACATTGGGATCGCCGAGCTGAAAGCTCTGGGTCAGCTGCGATGAGCTCTGTTGCAGCTCGTTGACCTTGCCGATGGACTGGGAGAGGAGCGACGAAAAACTGTCGCCGTCGCTGGGCTGGGCCTGCGCAGGGGAGGCCGCACGGGCCTGCATAGAGGCCGCGCGAAGCTGGTTAAGTAACTGACTGGTATCGATATTGTTCATGATCGTTCTCCAGCCCAAAGGGCGAGTTTTTCTGACACTTGCCCTGTATGATGCACTTTACATGCCAATTACATGGGTAGCGCTACCCCCGCCTCACGCAGGCGGGCCATCTTGTAGCGCAGGGTGCGCGGACTGATCCCCAGCCGCTCAGCGGCGGCCTTGCGGCTACCGAGTTTGAGGGCATCGAGGATCAGGTCTCGCTCACGGGCCTTGAGCCCCTCGCCCAGCCCCTCCTCCTCCGCCACCGGCGGAGTCGTGGCAGGGGGGGCGACGGGCTCGGCGGTGACCGGGGCGGTCAGCGCCGCACTCATCGGTGCCCAGGCCTCGAAATAGAGATCGGTTGCGGCGATCTGCTCACCATCGCAGAGGATCAGTGCCCGCTGCATCAGGTTATCCAGCTCGCGCACATTGCCCGCCCAGCGGTAATCACGCAGGCGAGCCGCCGCCTCCTCGCCGATACGCGGTGCCGGGCGCCCGGCAGAGGCTGCGGCACGCGCCAGCGAACGCTCGGCCAGCGGCACGATATCACCGGGACGCTCGCGCAGCGGCGGGATGCGTAGCGGGAAGACGTTGAGACGGTAGAAGAGGTCCTCGCGGAAGCGGCCCGCGGCCACCTCGGCGGCCATATCGCGGTTGCTGGTGGCCAGCACGCGGACGTCCAGGTCGATCAGCCTGTCACCGCCGATACGCTCCACCTCGCGCTCCTGCAGCACACGCAGCAGCTTGGCCTGCAGCTCCAGGGCCATCTCCGAGATCTCATCCAGCAGCAGAGTGCCCCCCTGTGCCTGCTCAAACTTGCCCGCCTGGGCCTTGTGGGCACCGGTAAAGGCCCCCTTCTCGTGACCGAAGAGGGTTGCCTCCAGCATGCTCTCGGGGATAGCGGCACAGTTAATGGCGACAAAGGGGCCATCGGCACGCGGCGAGTGGCGGTGGATATAACGCGCCAACACCTCCTTACCGACCCCGCTCTCACCGCCGATGAGCACCGTGGCCTCGGAGTCGGCCACCCGCGAGGCCAGTGCCAGCAACTGGCGGCTGGCCGGGTCCTCGGCCACCGGCTCCCCCTCCAGCGCCTCGGCACGCGGCAGGTGGCGCTCGATACGCTCCAGCAACTCGTCCGCCTCAAAGGGCTTGGTCAGGTAGTCGGCGGCGCCCTCACGGATCGCCTGTACCGCCCGCTCCACGGTGGCATAGGCGGTCATCAGCAGTACCGGCAGCTCGGGACGATTGGCCTTGAGGCGACGCAGCAGGGCATGACCGTCCATGCCCGGCATGTTGACGTCAGTGAGCACCAGCGCCGGGGGCTCCTCATCCATCAGCGCCAGCGCCTGGGCGGCATCGGCGGCGTGCAGCGCTCGGTAGTCGGCCAGTTCCAGGATATCGCCCAGGGCCTCGGCCAGGGCGGCATCATCTTCGACGATCAATATGCTCTGTTGCATGACGTTCACCTCACGGGCTCCCGGCCCGTGTCTTTTCATGTTCATTGCCCGCAGCAGTGGGCAGGCGCAGGCTAAAGCGCGAGCCACCGTCGGCGGTCGGTTCCAGCAGCACTCGACCGTGGTGGGCACGGGCCACCGCCTGCACCACGGCCAGGCCCAGACCGGTACCGCCGGCGCGATGGCTGATGAAGGGCTCGAAGACGGCCTCGCGCAGCTCGCTGGGGATGCCGGGGCCGTTGTCCTCGACCACCAGGCGGACAGCATCGCCGTCCGTCTCGGCAAGCAGGCGGATACGAGCGCCCGCCTCCCCTACCCCGGCCAGGGCCTCGGCGGCGTTGTTGATCAGGTTCTGCAGGGCGCTGCTCAGCAGCGTGGGGTTAACCCACAGCTCGCACTCCAGGGCCTCTCCGTCCAGTTCAATCGCGACGCCCTGCGCCCGCAGGCCTGTGGCCATCGGCTCCAGGGCCTGCTCCAACAACAGCCCCGCCATAACCGGCTCGACACGCCCGCGCTCACCGCGGGCGAAGAGCAGCATGTCGCGGATCAGGCGCTCAAGCTCACGCAGCCGCTCCAGGGCCTTGGCACTGAAGCGGCGGCTACGCGCACTGTCGATATCGGCCCGTGGGTCGGCCAGCTTGGAGAGATAGAGGGTGGCAGCGCTCAGGGGGGTACGGATCTGGTGCGCCAGCGAGGCGGCCATGCGGCCCATGTCGATCAGCCGCTTGTGCTGCCCGAGGGCCTGCGCCATGCGCCGCTCTGTAGTCACCTCACTGAACATCAGCAGCTGTCCCGGCTGCCCCTCCAGCGGGCGGGTCGCGAGGCTGAGCAGGCGACCATCGCGCAGGCGCAGGTCGGTGCCGCCGGCGCCATGAAACTGCTCGGCCACCACCTCGCGCCAGGGACGCCCCACCAGGCTGTCATCGAAGAGCCCGCGGGCGGCCGCATTGACCTCCACCACCCGACCACGACCATCCAGTAGCAGCACAGCGGCGGGCAGGGCCTCAAACACCCCGGCCAGGCGCGCACAACGCCCCTCCCCTGCCGTATCGGCGGGGAAAGGGCGGGCTTCGGCGATGTGGGTCACGGGCGGCATCGGCGGCTCCGGTTGATTGGACCATCAACCTCTAGCAGGAACCGTGCCCAAAGGAAATTTAGTTATTATTCAATGAGTTGAAACAAACAAGAAAGCGGGGCGTCAAGAAGCCGTCGCCTACTCCTCGCGCTGCAGGCCGTACTTGCGCACCTTCTCCACCAGGGTGGTCCGACGCATACCCAGACGCTTGGCGGCGTGGGCAACCACCCCATCGGCCTCATCCAGCGCCTGCTGGATAAAGCCCCGCTCCAGCTGAGCCAGGTGCTCCTTGAGGTCGATGCCCCCGGCAGGCAGGCCTGCGGCGGGTGCGGCCGTCGCTACCGCCGCAGTGGCAACGGGTAGCGGCGGGGCTTCGGCCATCGCCAGCGCCGGGGTAGTGTCGGTCCCCTCCATCTGATACTTGGCGGGCAGCTCGGCGAAATCAACCACCCCTTCCGGATACATAATCACCAGTCGCTCCATGACATTAGCCAGCTCGCGCACGTTGCCAGGCCAGGGGTAACGAGTGAGAGAGGCCATGGCCGCGGGGGTCAGGCGGGCGGTACCGCGTCCCTGGCGCTCCAGGCGTGACAACAGCTCGGTCGCCAGTAGCGGGATATCCTCGGCTCGCTCGCGCAGGGAGGGCATCTCGATGGGAAAGACGTTGAGACGGTAGTAGAGGTCCTCGCGGAACTCGCCGGCACCGATCCGCTCCTCCAGGTCACGGTGGGTGGCAGCGACCACCCGCACATCGGCGCTAATGGGCTTGTTGGAGCCGACCCGCTCGAAGGTTCGCTCCTGCAACACCCGTAGCAGTTTCACCTGCATCGGCATCGGCATGTCACCGATCTCATCCAGAAACAG
>JBFFRO010000028.1:0-11487 GCA_041572995.1 Thiohalomonadaceae bacterium | reverse complement strand
CTGGGCCATGCGCTCGGTGGCGCGGAAGTCGGCGCTGAAGAGCCCCTGGTCGGCATCGAGGATCCCCACCAGGGTGACGCAGGGGAAGTGGTGGCCCTTGGCCAGCATCTGCGTGCCGATGAGGATCTCCGCCTGGCCGGAAACCGCCTCGGCCAGCAGTCCCTCCATGCTGCCCTTGCGGCGGGTTGCGTCGCGGTCGATGCGCAGGATGCGCCGATCGGGGAAGTGTTCGCGCAGCGCCTGCTCGATGCGCTCGGTGCCCTGGCCCAAGGGGCGCAGGTCGACGCTGCCGCAATCCGGGCACTGCGGTGGCACCGGACGCTCGGTGCCGCAGTGGTGGCAGCGCAGGCGTCGCTCACCGGCATGGAAGGTCATGTTCACATCGCAGCGCTGGCAGTGGCTGACCCAGCCGCAGTCGTGGCAGAAGAGGGTGGGGGCGAAGCCGCGGCGGTTGAGGAACAGCAGTACCTGGCCGCCGGCCTGCAGGTGCTTGTCCATGGCCGAGCGCATGGCCGCGGTCAGACCTTCCTCGATGCGCTGGTGGCGAAGGTCGATGAGCTGGATGCTGGGCGGTCGGGCGCCACCGGCGCGCTCGCGCAGGCGCAGCTCGGTGTAACGCCCGGCGCGAACGTTGTTGAGCGACTCCAGCGAGGGGGTGGCGGAGCCGAGCAGCACCGGGATACCCAGGTTGCGCGCGCGCACCAGGGCCACGTCACGGGCGGAGTAGCGGAACCCCTCCTGCTGCTTGAAGGAGGCATCGTGCTCCTCATCGAGGATGATCAGCCCGAGGTCGCGCATGGGGGTGAAGACCGCCGAGCGGGTGCCGATCACCACCGGCGCCTCGCCGGAGCTGGCCGCCTGCCAGGCGCACAGCCGTTCTCCCTCGGCCAGCCCCGAGTGGAGCACGGCGATGGGCAGTCCCAGGCGGCGGCGAAAGCGCTCCAGCAGCTGCGGGGTGAGGCCGATCTCCGGCACCAGCACCAGCACCTGGCGGCCGGCGGCCAGTACCCGTGCCATCGCCTGTAGGTAGACCTCGGTCTTGCCGCTGCCGGTGACCCCGTCGAGGAGAAAGGGGGCAAAGCCCTCGGCGGCGGCCAGCGCCGCCACCGCCGCCTGCTGCTCATCGTGCAGTCCGGGTGGCTGATCGCGTTCTGAAGGCGGCTGGGGCAGGCAGGAGCCCTCGACCACCTCCACCCAGCCTTTCTCCACCAGCCCCTTCATGCTCGGGCGCCACTTCTCCTGCACCGCATCGATGCGCTCGGCGCCGAGCCCCTTCTCTTCACCCGCGAGCAGTCGCAGCAGCGCCTGCTGGCGTGGGGCGCGTTTGAGCGTCGCCACATCCAGCGCCTGCCCGGCCTCGCTCAGGCGCCAGCGCAGCAGCGGCTTCACCTCGGCCCCCTTGCCCTGACGCAGGGCCACCGGCAGGGCGGCGGCGTACACCTCGCCCGGCGGGTGGCGGTAGTAGTCGGCAGCCCAGGCGGCCAGTTTCAGCTCCTCGGGACCGAGCAGCGGCTCGTTATCCAGTTGTGCCTCGGCGGGTTTGAGCTTGCCCTCGGGGACTTCGGTGGTATCGCTCAGCTCAACCAGAATGCCGACGGTGGAGCCGCGGCCGAAGGGGACCCGGTAGCGCTGTCCTGGACGCGGCGGATGGGTGGCGTCCAGGGGCAACCGGTAGTCGAACAGGCGTCGTAGTGGCGAGGGGACGGCGATGCGCAGAATGGGGTGGGGCATGTGTTGATTCTACCACTGAGGGCGGCTGCCGTCGGGGCTTGAAACGGGGGCGAAACGCGTGCCCCAAAACAGCCCATTGGCAGCTAAGTTATTGAGTCGTCACGGGGCATGAGGTTATCCACAAATCCTGTGGATAACTTTGTGGATTAGATGAGTAAATCTGCCCTCAGGGCGCGTGGTTGTCACACCTCGGTCAAAATGGCGAGATTTTGAACGATTTTGTAATGCACTGAATTAAAAGAAAATTCTATCGAATTAGAGAGTGCTAATAGAGGGGTGGGTGAAGTGTCCCCATTCAGTGGCCGCTGGCCCGTTCGCTGTGAATAAAAACGGTGAAATTGTCCGAAATGGGGGTTGTGATCGGGGGATAACTCATGTTAGCGGCCGTTCATGGCGATGAAACTGAGTGCCATGCTCGCCTGCTTGGCGAAGTGCTGGAAGTTCTCGAAGCTCTCCTCGTCCAGATCACGCGCCGATAGCGCCCGATCCGCGTAGATAATGCCGATGGCGCGGTCGTTGATCTGTAGCGGCGCGACGTAGAATGGCGTCCGGCCGATCACCGCGGTGACCGAGGGGGGCAACTGCGCCGCGTACTGGGGCTGGCGCTGGGAGTCTACCCAGGCCGCGTTGCCGCGATCCATCACCTGGAAGAAGAGGTTGGGCTGCTGCGTTTGCCGGGTGAAATGAAAATGGCGGGTGACGGCCTCGTCGTCATCGCCCAGGGTGTACTTGGCGCGCAATCCCTGGCGGTCGGGACTGACCAGGGCGAAGAGCGCGCGGTCCATGCCGACTCCACGGTAGATCCCCTCCAGCACCAGCTCCATCACCAGGTTGAGATCTGCCTTGCTGTCGAGCATCTGTGAGAGCTCGCGCAGGATCTTCAGCTGCAGCATACCGTCCGGCTCGGGGTGGGTTTCCGCCTGTAGCTCGGCCTCCTCCACCTCGGCATGGTCGCCGGGTACGGGGATCAGTCGGGCTGCGGCCGAGGCGCCGAAGAAGCCGGCGATTTCCGCTGCCTCACGGGCGGCGCGGTGTAGCTGGTGGCTCATATCCTCCGTCCCCTTGCCGCAGAGTTTGCCCGCGTCGGCTATTTGCTGAAGGGTTTCTGCGCCCTGCCAGCCGTGCTCGGCTGCGACCTCGGCGAGGGTGCGGCTGAGGGTCAGGTTGCACCCCCTGTCGCCGGCATCGTGTGGGCGTTTGAGGGTGGTCAGCAGCAGCGGGTTGAGATCCCACTCCTCGGCCAGGCTGGTGCTGAGCTGCTTGAGCCGAAAACCCAGCAGCTCCTCCTGGGCGCTCTCCGGGGTGTAGCCCGGCTGCTGCTCTAGGGCGTCCAGCTCCTCGGCCACATCGCCGCCAAAGCACCAGAAGGCCAGGTCGCCGATGCGGTAGAGAAGGGTGGCAATGAACACCTCCTCGGGGGAGTCATCACCACGGCTGAGGGCGATGGCGCGGGCCTGTACCGCAGCGTGGATGGAGAGGGCCAGCTCCTCATGCAGACGATCACGGGCCCGCCCCTGTACCAGGGCATCGACCAGGGCGATGGAGAGACAGAGGTTCTGTACCGTCTTGAAACCGAGCACCACCACCGCGCGGCTGACGGTACTGACCGACTGGCGACGTGGGTTGTAGTGGATGGTGTTGACCAGCTTGAGTATCCGTGCGGTCATCGAGGCATCTCTGAGCACCACCTTGGCCAGTTCGGCGGCGGGGGCCTCGTCGTTCTCAGCGACACTGATAATACGCTGCACGGTGTGACCAAAGATGGGCATCTCCTCCTCGCTGATGCGGGAGACCCATTCGGCCAGGCTGGGCTTGTTGTCGCTCATGGAGCGCTCCGTAAAGGTGAAAAAAGGGCGATTATAGTTATCTGCCCATTATGTATCGGTCGCCATCGTGAAAATGTGACTACTTCCGCGAAAATGATGAGGGCAGGCCGTCAATGCTGGTGGCGTTGTTGCGTGCCTGGTAGTCGCGGATCCCCTCATATCCCTTCTTCTCGGCCCACTCCAGCAGGCGGCGGCGCTCGCCCTGGAAGCTCATTAGCGGCACCCCGTAGCCGCAGGAGGTCTGGATGCGCTCCAGCTCGATATCGACGATCTGGCGGATGCCCGGCAGGCTGGCATCGAAGTGTTTGATAAGCGCCTCCCAGTCGCCATCGCCCGGCTGCACGATGCGACCGCGGCCGAACAGGCGCAGGATGCGCGGTTCCCCCTCGAAGGCGCAGAACATCAGGGTGATGCGGCCGTTCTCCAGCAGGTGGGCGGCGGTCTCGTTGCCCGAGCCGGTGAGGTCCAGGTAGGCGACCCGCCGCGGACCGAGAACGCGCAGGCTGTCCAGCCCGCGCGGCGAAAGGTTGATGTGGCCGTCGGCGGCGAGCGGCGCGCTGGCGTTGAAAAAGAGCGGCTGGGCGGCGATCCACTCGGCCAGCGCGGCATCGATCTCATTAAGGACTTTCATCCGTACTTACCCCTGTTCACTCTCTACCAGGCCGCGGCGCAGCATGTGCTGGCCGATGGTCTCGGCCAGCGCCAGCCACTCGGCGGCCTCATCCGCCTCCACGTTCTCCACCAGGCTCTCACCCAGCAATTCCAACCAGCGCCATAGGTGCGCCTCGGGCAGGGCCAGCGGTCGGTGGGCCTCGTCCATTGCCCCCGGGCGCGCGGCGCCGTCACTGCGTCCGCCAAGGGCCGACCACCAGAAGGCGGCGACTCGCGCCTCGTGTTCCTGCAGCCTGCCGATGGGGGTGAAATAGCCTCGAAGGGTCTCATCGGTCAGCAGCCGCCGGTAGTGGGCATGCACCACCGCCTCGATATTTTCGCGGCCGATGCGTGCGGCCAGGGGGAGTTTTTCCTGCATGCGGCCATTTAACGGTATCGCCTTGCGCCGGGGCAAGCGATAAGATCGCTACCCATGGCCATCTTCCAACACATTGCCGAGCAGGTCGCAGCGGCCACGGGAAAGCCCTTTCAGCCCGATGCCCCGCGGACGCTGGGCGGCGGCAGCATTAATGACGCCTTCCTGCTGGCCGACGGCGGCAGCCGCTGGTTCGTCAAACTTAATCGTGGCGTGGAGGCGCAGGAGATGTTTGCCGCCGAGGCCGAGGGCTTGAACGAGATGGCCGCTGCGAGCGAGGAGCTGAGGGTGCCGCGTGCGCTGGTTTGGGGTGAGCAGGGTGGCCAGGCCTACATCGTCATGCAGTACCTGGAGCTGGGTGGCAGCGGCGGTCAGGCGGCGATGGGGTGCGGCCTGGCGGCCATGCACCGCTGTCGCCGCGACCGCTACGGCTGGCACCGCGACAACACCATCGGCTCCACCCCTCAGCCCAACGGTGAGATGCCCGACTGGGTGGCGTTCTGGCGTGAGCGCCGCCTCGGCTTCCAGCTGGAGCTGGCGGCACGCAATGGCGGTGGTCGTGGCCTGGAGCGCGCCGGGGATGCGCTAATGGCCGCCTTCCCCGCCCTGTTCTCCGACTACACCCCCGTCGCCTCGCTGCTGCACGGCGACCTCTGGGGGGGCAACGCCGCCATCTGCAGCGACGGCACGCCAACCATCTACGACCCGGCACCCTACTACGGCGATCGCGAGGCGGATATCGCCATGACCGAACTGTTCGGCGGTTTCGGCACCGATTTTTACGCCGCCTACAATGAGGCCTGGCCACTGGAACAGGGCTATGCGGTGCGCAAGAACCTCTACAACCTCTATCACATTCTTAACCACTATAATCTCTTCGGCGGCGGCTATGGCACGCAGGCGCAGAGCATGGCCGAGCGGCTGCTCGCGGAGCTACGCGCATGAGCAATCCGCGTCCGCCCTTTGAGTGGCGCCTGCTTGCCCCGCGCCTCTGGCCCACTTGGTTGGCACTGGTGCTGTTCTGGCTGCTGGCCTATCTGCCGCCGCTGCGCCGGCTACTCGCGCGCGGCCTCGGTGCCCTCGTCTATGCCAACAACCGCAAGCGCCGGGCGATCGTCGAGACCAACCTGGAGTGGTGCTTCCCGGAGAAGAGCGATGACGAGCGCGCGCGCATCGCCCGCGAATACTTCCGCTACTACGTGCAGGTGATCCTCGATACCGGGCTCTTCTGGTGGGCGGGAGAGAGGCGCTTTCGCCGTAACATCGTGCTGCAGGGGGATGAGCAGCTGGCCCGCGACATCGAGGCGGGGGAGCGCATTATCGTTGTGACCTGCCACACCCTGCCGCTGGATCGCGGCGGCGTCGCCTTCTCCGCCGACTATCCATTCCAGACCTTCGTCAACCGCTCGCGCAATCCAGTGATCGACTGGGTTTCGGCGCGCCGCCGCGCCCGCTTCGACGGCCTGGTCTTCCCCCGCGACGGCGGTATCCGCCCGGTGGTCAGGGCGCTGAAGCAGGGGCATGCCCTGTACATCCTCACTGACGAGGACCTGGGGCCCGAGGCCTCGGTATTCGCGCCCTTCTTCGGTATTCCCCGGGCCACCCTCACCACCCCGGGACGTATTGCGCGCATGACCGGAGCGAAGGTCTACACCTCCATCACCTACTATGATGAGGCGGCGCGTCGCTACGTGGTGAAGATTGAATCGGCGCTGGAGGGCTTTCCCAGCGGTGACGAACTGGCCGACGCCACCCGCCTCAACGGCGTTATCGAGGAGATGATCCGTAGCACCGCCCCCGAGCAGTACATGTGGTCGCTGCGGCTGTTCCAGACCCTGCCCGACGGCTCCCCGCCCCCCTACACCATGAAGGGCAAGCCCGGATCCGGGCCGCGCCCCAGGCCCTCAATAGAGTCCTGACTCTCCCTCGGGACGGGTGCGGAAACGCTTATAGCTCCACTGGTACTGCTGCGGGCACTCACGCACGGCGGCCTCGACCGCGCTGTTGAGGGCGCTGACGGCGGTGAGCGCGTCGCGCTCGTTGACCTCGTCGGGGCAGGGGCTGAAGTGCAGGCGGTAGCCACGGCCGCCGGGCAGGCGCTCGGCCCAGCTGACCAGCACCGCGGCGCCGCTCTTGCTGGCCAGGCGGGTGAGCAGGGTCATGGTGTTGGTGGCGATGCCGAAGAAGGGGGCGAACACGCCGTTGCCGGCCATCGGGTCCTGATCGGGGAGGATGCCTGCCACCTCGCCGCGCTTGAGCCGACCCAGCAGATTTTTCACACCGGAGGCATCGGTGGGCGCGAGCCCCACCCCCAGGTGCATGCGCCCCTGGCGCATGGCGGACTCCAGCGAGGGGTTGCGCGGCGGCTTGTACAGGCAGGTGATGGGGGCCATCGGTTCGCCGGTGGCAATGTAGTGGCCGATGAGCTCCCAGCAGCCCAGGTGGGGGGCGGCGAGGATCACCCCCTGGCCCTTTGCCAGTGCCTCGTGCAGGTGTTCCTCTCCCTTGATCTCACGAATGCTGCCGAGAATGCGCCGGCGCGAGGCGAACCACATAAATGGTGTCTCGAAGAGGGTCTTGCCGGTCTCGACCAGGCTTGCGCGCAGAAGGCGGCGGCGCCCGGCCGTACCCACCTCAGGAAAGCAGAGCTCGATATTGCGAGCGCTGATCCGCCGGTGGCGGTTGGGCAGGACGCTGAACAGCCGGCCCACCGCGGCACCGAGCAGGTGGGCCAGCGGCAGCGGCAGCAGGGCGAGCAGGCGCAGCAGGGCGTTCATTCGTCCTCGTCCGCCTGGCCGCCGCCGCCGGCCTCGGCCGAGCCCATCAGCGGGCGCATGGTCGAGAGCAGGGTCTTGAACAGCTGCTTGTTCTGCTGCTCCTCCGTCGCCAGCAGCTGCTTCATGTGCTCGCGCTGGGTGGGCATGGAGAAACAGGCGGGACAGTTGTCGGGGATCACCGGCAGCTCGTGCTCGCGGGCGAAGTCGGTGGTCTGGCGCTCACGCACGTAGGCCAGCGGGCGGATCACCCGCAGGTCGCCGGCGTCGTTGGTGTAGTGGGCCTTCATGGTCTCCAGGCGGCCGCGGTGGAAGGCGGACATGAGAAAGCTCTCGGCCAAGTCATCCAGGTGCTGGGCCAAGGCCAGCACGTTGCAGCCCTCGCGCCGCGCGGTGGTGTAGAGGATGCCGCGTTTCATCCGCGAGCAGTAGGCGCAGAAGGAGAAGCCGGGCTTGTCGATGTACTGCTGGGCCTCCTCGGCGATGGGCTGCTCGCTATAGAAGAAGGGCACCCCCAGCTCGGCCAGGTAGGCCTTCAGCGGCGAGGGGTCGAAGCCCTCGATCTCCGGGTCCACGGTGCAGGCCATCACCTCGAAACGCACGGGCGCGTGGCGCTGCAGGTGCAGCAGGATGTGCAGCAGGCTTAGGGAGTCCTTGCCGCCGGAGAGGCCGAGGAGGATGCGGTCGCCTTCGCGGATCATGGCGTAATCGGCGATGGCGCGACCCACCGGGCGCATGATGCCCTTGGGGGGCTTTATAAAGGTGCTGGATTGGCTCATGGGGGTGGATCTTACCCTGAATGACCGGCGGTGCTACCCTTGGGTCATAACAATGAATGACGATCCCCCTGTGGGTCGCGGTCAAAGGAGTGGATTATGGAAGGGTTTGCCTCGTTCGTACTGTTTATCCTCGGCCTAGCCGTGGTCCTCATCTTCCTCGGCGTCAAGGTGGTGCCGCAGGGGATGGAGTACACCGTCGAGCGCTTCGGTCGCTACACGCACACCCTGCGCCCCGGCATCGGTTTCATTATCCCGGTGATGGACTCCATCGGCAGCAAGATGAACATGATGGAGCAGGTGCTGGATGTGCCCTCGCAGGAGGTGATCACCAAGGACAACGCCATGGTCACCGTCGATGGCGTGGTTTTCTACCAGGTGATGGATGCGGCCAAGGCGGCCTACGAGGTGAGCGGCCTAGAGTACGCCATTCTCAACCTCACCATGACCAATATCCGTACGGTGATGGGTTCCATGGACCTGGACGAACTGCTCTCCAAGCGTGATGAGATCAATGCCCGCCTGCTGACCGTGGTTGACGATGCCACCACCCCCTGGGGGGTGAAGGTGACCCGCATCGAGATCAAGGACATCTCCCCGCCCAACGACCTGGTTGATGCCATGGCCCGGCAGATGAAGGCCGAGCGCCTCAAGCGCGCCGCCATTCTCGAGGCCGAGGGCGAGCGCCAGTCGGCGATTCTCAAGGCCGAGGGCGAGAAGCAGTCGGCCATCCTCCAGGCCGAGGGCGAGAAGGAGGCGGCCTTCCGCGAGGCGGAGGCCCGCGAGCGCCTGGCCGAGGCGGAGGCCAAGGCCACGCAGATGGTCTCTCAGGCGATCGCCGAGGGCGATCTGAACGCGGTCAACTACTTCGTGGCCACCAAGTACGTGGATGCGCTGCAGAGCATAGCCTCTGCCCCGAATGAGAAGCTGGTGTTCATGCCCATGGAGGCCAGTGGCGTGATCGGCGCCATCGGCGGCGTCGCTGAGCTGGCCCGCGAGGCCATGGCCAAGCAGGGGGCCAAGTGATGGAGGCGCTGTTTGCCGAAGTGAACCACTGGCACTGGTGGATCCTGGCGGTCTCGCTGCTGGTGCTGGAGGCCTTGGTCCCCGGCGCTTTCTTCCTGTGGATGGGGGTGGCGGCCATCGTTGTCGGTGGCCTGGTGCTGATCCTTCCGGGGCTGGGCTGGGAGTACCAGGTCTTTATCTTCGCCGCCCTGAGCGTGGCCAGCATCGTCGCCTGGCGCGCCTACCTGAAGAAGAATCCCACCGAGACCGATCTGCCCACCCTCAACCGCCGCGGCGAGCAGTACGTGGGCCGCACCTTCACCCTCAGCGAGCCCATCGTCAACGGCCAGGGCAAGATCCGCGTCGATGACACCAGCTGGAAGATCGAGGGGGTGGATTGCGAGGCCGGCAGCCGGGTGCGTGTGGTCGGCGTCGATGGGGTGATGTTGCGGATCGAACCGATTGGGTGATCCGTGTCGCAGCCTGAATGGCTTCGGCTCCGGTATGAATAAGCCTACGCACACAGAAGTCATTAAAAAGCCTGCTAAAGACGGGCCGAAATCATAAGCAGGGGAGTGAAAGCCTCCCCAGGAGAGGATTAATGAAGGCTGGCTTCAGTCTCACCCGTACCTTTTCGATTACCAGTCTGCTGGGGATCGTCACCATCGTCGTGGCGCTGGGACTGTTTTATCGCTGGGTCAGCATCGACAACCTGAAGGCCCAGGCGACCCGCGCCAACTCGGAGCTGGCGCAGGCGATCTCCAATACCCTGAGGGAGAACGTCAACAGCCTGCTCGATTATGAAGATCAGGGTGGAGCGCATATCAGTCTCGCCGACAGTCTGTTGGTGAAGGAGATCGATGCCGCCGTGCTTCCCCGCCTGCAGGGGCTGAGCGTAATCAAGATCAAGATCTTCGACCTTCACGGACACACCATCTACTCCACGGACCATAGCCAGATCGGTAAGGACGAGAGCCAGGGCCTGGGGGTTCGTCAGGCCCTGCTCGGTGTCAAAGCCGACAAGATGTCCTTTCGTGAGCACTTTATCGGTATTAACGGTAGCGTGAGCAACCGCCACGTGGTGGCCAGCTATATCCCCATTCGCAGTAGCTCAGCGGAGGGTGAAGAGGGTCCGGTGGAGGGGGTGTTCGAGATCTACACGGACGTCACCCCTCTGGTGAAGGGGGTCGAGCAGACGGCCCTGCAGGTGCTGGGTATTGTTGCCCTGTTGATGCTGGCGCTCTATCTCTATTTACTGGATACGATTCGCAGGGCCGACCGCGAGCTTCAGGCCCATGGGCGGCGTGAGCGTGAGGAGCGTGAGCAGCGTATCCACTACTTGGCGAAGCACGACCCGCTGACCGGTCTACCCAATCGCAACCAGTTCAACGACCTGCTGGATCAGGCAGTGGCCCGGGCCGAACGCAGCGGCAACGCACTGGGGGTGATGTTGATCGGCCTGGACCGTTTCAAGGTGATTAACGACAGCCTGGGGCAGGAGGTGGGTGACCGGGTGCTGGTGGAGGCGGCCGAGTGGCTGGGCAATAGCATCTACAGCGGCGTGGTGATCGCTCGCCTGGGCGGGGATGAGTTCGCGATCATTATGGAGAACCTGCTGGCCCCCGAGGAGGCCAGTCTGTGGGCCAAGCAGGTGCTGGAGTACTTCGAGTCGCCGATGGTGGTGGAGGGGCGAGAGGTGGTGGTCAGCCCCAGTATCGGCATCGCACTCTGGCCGGGTGATGGTGAGGACACCAGGCAGTTGCTGGATAGCGCCACCGCCGCCCTGCACCAGGCCAAGGAGACCGGGCGCAGGCGTTACGTTTACTACACCAACGACCTCAACAGCCGCGCCCTGGAGCGCCTGGACCTGGAGATGGACCTGCGCAAGGCGCTGGAGCAGGGGGAGTTCGAGCTCTTTTACCAGCCGCGGGTGGATGTGGAGAGCGGCCGGGTCGCGGGCATGGAGGCCCTGCTGCGCTGGATTCATCCCCAGCGCGGTATGGTCTCCCCGGCCCACATTATTCCCATGCTGGAGGAAACCGGCATGATCGTCGAGATCGGCGAGTGGATCCTGCGCGAGGCGTGTCGTCAGTGCCAGCTGTGGCACGAGGTCGGTTATGAGAACCTGCGGGTCTCGGTCAACCTGTCGCTGGAGCAGCTGCGCGATGGCGGAATGATCGAGGCGGTGGCCTCAGCCCTGTCGGAGAGCGGCCTGCCCGCCTCGGCGCTGGAGCTGGAGTTGACCGAGAGCACCCTGGCCGAAGACAACCTCCAGGTGGGCACGCTGCTGCAGTGGCTGAAGGCGATGGGTGTGCAGATCAGCCTGGATGATTTTGGCACCGGCTACT